>NZ_JBKBVB010000225.1:0-2736 GCF_046289595.1 Pseudorhodoplanes sp. | reverse complement strand
ACCGGCTACAAGATTTTCGACCGCTACAAAGAACACGGGCTCGAGGCCCTGACCGACCGGTCACGCCGGCCGGTGCGCTATGCCAACCAGCTGCCGGGGCAGATCGAGAGCCTGATCGTCCAGCTCAAGAGCGAGAAGCCGCACTGGGGCGCCCGCAAGATCCGCGAACTCCTGGTCCGGCGGCTCGATGGTGACATCCGGGTTCCGGCCAAAAGCACGATCCACGCGGTCCTCGACCGTCACGGCCTGGTCAAGCGCGGCGGCGGGCCGCGCCACCGTGCGCGCGGCACGCCGCTGTCCGAGGGCGCTCATCCCAACGACTTGTGGTGCGCCGACTTCAAGGGCGAGTTCAAGCTTGGCAACGGGCGCTATTGCTATCCGCTCACCGTCACCGACCAGGCCTCGCGCTTCGTGCTTCTGTGCGAAGCGCTGGAATCGACCCGCGAAGACACAGCTTTTACCGCCTTCGAGCGGCTGTTCCGCGAACGCGGTCTGCCGCTCGCCATCCGGTCCGACAACGGCGTCCCCTTCGCCAGTCCGCATGCCCTGTTCAACCTCTCGAAACTCTCGGTCTGGTGGCTGCGCCTCGGCATTGCGATCGAGCGCATCAAGCCCGGCAAGCCCCAGCAGAACGGCCGCCACGAGCGCATGCATCTCACCCTGAAGAAGGAAGCCACACGGCCGCCCGGCATGAACAGCCTGCAGCAGCAGGACCGCTTCGATGCCTTCGTCAGTGAGTTCAACACCGAACGCCCCCACGAGGCGCTCGCCATGAAATGCCCGGCCGAAGTCTATGCGCCATCACCCCGCCGATACGACGGCCTGCCCGAACTGGCCTATCCGTTCCACGACCGCGACATCCTCGTCACCGCCTGCGGCCGAATCTGCCTGCACCGAAAGAAAATCAACGTCTCGACTGTGCTGGCCGGCCAGCGTCTCGGAATCAGGGAAGTCGACGACGGCATTTGGCTCGCAAGCTTCATGCGCTACGATCTCGGATATTTCGACCTGGAGCAGAAAACCTTGCAACCCATCGACAACCCGTTCGGCACGAGGTTGTCACCCATGTCTTAGGTACCATCTGTCACCGATGGGTCCGGGCCGGACACAAAGGGAATATTGGTCGGAGTGGCAGGATTTGAACCTGCGACCCCCTCGTCCCGAACGAGGTGCGCTACCAGGCTGCGCTACACTCCGACTTTGAAGGGGCGTCTTATAGCCACGACCCGGCCGCCCCGCAAGGCGAGCCGCGGGGCAATTTTTCGCAAATGTTTCCGCGGCCGGCACGCGCAAAACCGGCGAAAAGCGGCTAAGAAGCCCCGCATGCATGTCATGTCGAAAACGCGCCTGATCAAGGCCGTGCCGGGGTCGGCGCGGGCCGCGGCGGATTGCTTGTCGCGCGGTGGCCTGGTCGCTTTTCCAACCGAAACTGTCTACGGTTTGGGGGCCGACGCCACCGACGGGCAAGCTGTTGCGCGCCTGTACGAGGCGAAGGGCCGTCCGGCCTTCAATCCGCTGATCGCGCATGTGTCAAATCTCGATACAGCGCGGCAGCTTGCGATTTTCAACGCGGATGCGGAGCGGCTTGCGGCAGCGTTCTGGCCGGGGCCGCTGACGCTGGTCTTGCCGCGAAAAGCCGGCTGTCCGGTCTCGGACCTCGCCACTGCGGGCCTCGACACCATCGCGCTCCGGGTCCCCGATCACGCGCTGGCCCGCGAAATCCTGCGCGCTTTCGGCAGACCGGTCGTGGCCCCGTCCGCCAATATTTCGGGGCATGTCTCGCCCACGACCGCGGCGCATGTGTTCGAGGACCTCGACGGCAAAATCGATCTGATCGTGGATGGCGGGCCGGCGCCGGTCGGCATCGAGTCCACCATCGTCGCTTGCATCGACGTCCCCGCAATCCTGCGGCCGGGCGGTCTGTCGCGCCAACAGATCGAAGCGGCGCTCGGCCATGGGCTCGCGCAAGCCATGGAGACCGCGGAGGAAACCCCGCTCGCGCCGGGCATGCTGGAAAGCCATTATGCACCGCGGACAGCGCTTCGGCTCAGCGCGACAGGCGTCGAACCGGGCGAAGTCCTGCTTGCCTTCGGCACGCCGCTTCCGGGCGCCGCGGCCATGCTGAACCTTTCCGAAAGCGGCGATCTGTCCGAGGCCGCGGCCAACCTGTTCGGTCATCTGCGCCGGCTGGATGCGATGGGCGCCCCGAAAATCGCCGTCATGCCGGTCCCGTATCAGGGGCTGGGCGAAGCCATCAACGACCGGCTCCGCCGCGCCGCGGCCCCGAAAGAGTTCCCCGTTTCATCCTCGTAGAAGTGCCAATGCTCACGCCGGACAAAGACCTGATCACGAAGTTCACAGAGATCGTCGGCGAAAAATACGCCATCACCGATCCGGACGTGCAGGCAGCCTATCTGCACGAACAGCGCGACCGCTGGCCGGGCCGTTCCCCGCTGATCCTGCGGCCGGATTCCACAGAGCAGGTCGCGGCCATCCTGAAACTGGCGAACGAGACCCGGACCGCCATCGTGCCCCAGGGCGGCAACACCGGGCTGGTCGGCGCGCAAATGCCGCTCAACGGCGAGATCGTACTCTCGCTCAACCGCATGACGAAGATCCGCGAGGTCGATCCGGTCACCAACACGCTTACCGCAGAAGCCGGCGTCACCTTGCAGCGCGCGCGCGAAGCCGCCGCGCAGGTCGACCGGCTCTACCCGCAGCTCCTTCCGTCGGAGG
>NZ_JBKBVB010000107.1:0-15898 GCF_046289595.1 Pseudorhodoplanes sp. | reverse complement strand
CTCGGTACCGGTGAGGCATTGCCGGTCACCGCCTCATAGGCGTCCTGCAGATCGCCTGCGATCTTTTCGGCCTGCATCATCGCGGCGCGGCGCTCGGCCAGTGTGGTCTCCTCGCCCGCTTTCGGCGCGAGCTTGCTCAGTTCGGCGACGGCATGGCGCAGGTAATCGGCTTCGCGCTCCGCGCGTTCGACGTCGGCGCGATGGGTTTCGACCGCTTCCGCCGCCTGGCGCCGCGCCTCGTACAGGCGCGCCACATCCGCCGCGTCGTCCTCGAGCCCGGCATAGGCGTCGAGCAAGGTGCGGTGCGTCGCCGCATCGACCAGCGCGCGGTCGTCGTGCTGGCCGTGAATTTCGACCAGCGCGGCGCCAAGACTTCGGAGTGTCTGCACCGATACAGGCTGATCGTTGACGAAGGCGCGGGTCTTGCCGTCGACCGACTGGATGCGCCGCAGGATCAGGTCGTCGTCCGCCTCGATGCCCTGCTGTTTCAGAAAGGTGCGGGCCGGATGCTTGGCCGGCACATCGAACTCAGCCGTCACCTGCCCCTGAGCTGCGCCTTGCCGCACCAGACCGGCATCGCCGCGCGCACCGAGCGCGAGCGCGAAAGCGTCGAGCAGAATTGACTTGCCGGCGCCGGTCTCACCGGTCAGCACGGCAAGCCCTTTGGCGAAATCGAGATCGAGCTTGTCGATCAGGACGATGTCGCGGATGGACAGACGAACCAGCATGGAAGAGCACTCGGACCTCGGTCGGGCTCCGCAGGATGAGGGCGCTCGCCGCGGCGGGCAAGCGTGGCGGCAAGCCCGGCCCGGCCGCTAGCAATAATCGATTCGGCGGACGAAAACGCGAACGCCCGCGCGCCTCAGCGCACCACCGGGGTGCCGATCCGCACCTCGCCCGCAGGCTTTTGCTGGAACAATTTGCTGATCCAGGATTGCTTGTTCTCGGCTGGCAGCAGGCCGCCGCTCTGAACCAGCTTGTATGCGTTCTGGTACCACGGACTGTCCGGGAAATTGTGACCGAGCACCGCCGCCGCTGTCTGCGCCTCCTCGACAATGCCGAGCGCCATATAGGCCTCGGTCAGCCGCATCAGCGCCTCCTCGACATGCCGGGTGGTCTGATATTGCGTCACCACCAGCTTGAAGCGATTGATCGCACCGGAGAAATCCTTCCGGTTCAGATAGAAGCGGCCGATCATCATCTCCTTGCCGGCGAGCTGATCGCGGGCGACATCGAGCTTGCGCCGGGCGCTGGCGGCATATTCGGTATCGGGATAGCGCCGGATCACCTGCTCCAGCTCGCGCATGGCCGCCTCGGTCCGCTGCTGGTCGCGCGTCACGTCCGGGATCACCTCGTAATAGGACGAGCCGATCAGATATTGCGCATAGGCGGCATCGGGGCTGCCGGGATGCAAGGCGACATAGCGCTTCGCCGCAGTGATTGTGTCATCGTATTCCTTGGCTTCGTAGTAGGCATAAGCCTGCATCAGCAACGCCTTGCGCGCCCAGTCCGAATAGGGATGCTGGCGGTCGACCTCTTCGAACTTCTTGGCTGCCTCCTTGAAGTCCCGCTTTTGCTGAAGGAGATAAAGGCCCTCGTTGTAAAGCTTATCCGCCGGCTCATCCGGGATCATGAGCTCCTTGTCGGAGGCGCAGCCAGCAACGGCAAGGAACATTAAGGCGATCCCAAGACCCCGCGACAAGACACGCCGGGCCGGCTCGACCGCCGATCGCAACTCAGCGACAATGGCGCTATTCACTCTCATGCCGCACAACGGTCCTTCCAGCAGGGGTCGGCCGCGGTCCTTGCGTCATCCCCGACCGCCTGCTTCTAGCGAAAAAGCGGCTCACCCCCAAGTCGATGGACTTGGGTTTCGTACGATATTGGGCCGGGATTAAGGCGAGGGTCACCTGCAATAACGCAGCTGGCCGGTTAGGGACGGCGTTTTCGAATCTCTCCGCAATAATCGCGGACGATCAGGACACGTCCGGGCCGTAGGCGGGGACCGCCATTCCGGGAACCTCGGCGTGACCGCGCATGCGGCGCTGCTCGCCGGCCTCGACCACCGCATAGGCCGACGGGTCCGACATGAGCGCAACCAGCACGGCGTGATTGAGACGGTGACCGCCACGGACCGAGCGATAGGCGCCGATGATCGGCGCGCCGGCCAAGGCAAGATCGCCGACCGCATCCAGCGCCTTGTGACGCACGAACTCGTCAGCGTAACGCAGCCCTTCGCTGTTGAGAATACGGTTGTCGCTGAGCACCAACGTGTTTTCGAAGGATGCGCCGAGGGCCTTGCCCGCGCTCCATAGCGCAGACACGTCCTTCATAAAACCGAAGGTCCGGGCCCGCGACAGCTCGCGGCGGAACGTTTCCGCGGTGAGATCGAGAGTGATGGACTGACGTCCGATCAGCACGGTGTCGAAGTTAATTTCGATATCGAGGCGGAAGCCGCTCTCGGCCGGGCGCAATTCACCATAGGATTCGCCCTTGGCGACGCACACTGGCTTCAAGACCTTGATATAACGGCGAGCTTTGGCAAGCGTCTTGATGCCGGCCTGATCGATTGCCGCAACAAACGGAGCAGAGCTGCCGTCCATGATCGGCACTTCGGGGCCGTCGATTTCAACCAGAGCGTTGTCCACGCCAAGACCGCGCAGCGCGGCAAGAATATGCTCGGCGGTCGAGCACAGGACGCCCGATTCATCGCCCAGAACGGTCGCAAGCTCGGTGGCGGTCACAGACCGGTAATCGGCGCGCACTTCGCGCTCGCCACCGTCCGCATCGGTCCGCGAAAACACGATGCCGGTATCGGCATCGGCGGGATTGAGAGTGAGGTTAACGGGAAGCCCGGAATGAACCCCAATTCCAGATACCGTGACCTGTTCACGCAGCGTGGTCTGCCTTGCGGCTCTCATACGCTCGTTTCCGTCCGTTTTTCGGCTGAACGCCGCACGCGGTAATGGTGCAGCGCAATCCCCCGAAGTGACCCCATTCGACCGGCTTTGGCCCTGATTGCTCCCGGCAGGTAGTCTGTTGAAGACTATCCCCCCTGCACGAATCTCCAGGACGAAAACCTTCGTCGCATTGAGAGCTTAGACGCAGCGACCCGGTGTCCAAAGTCACGCTTTTTTACGCTTTGTTACCTTGATCCAGCCGCAATCATGTCGGCGGCCTGCCGCATTTTCCAAGCGAACGTAACATTTATGCAACGCACTTGGCATGACGGCCACGGACGCGTCGCAAATCGGAAAAATTCGATTAAATTTCAGTAAGTTAGTACTCGACTATGGGAAGAAGCCCCGGCCTTTCGGCCGGGGCTTCTTCCCATTTCTGGTGCGCTGCACTGCATCAGTTGGCCTGGCGGCGCAAGAAAGCGGGGATTTCGAGTTGATCATCCTCTGCCGGATTATGCACAGGGGCTTGCCGTCCATGCATATCAAGACCCTGCGGTGCTTGCGGATTTCGGCGGGCATATTCGGAGACCGGATCGCGGCCTTCCATCGGGCGCGGTGCGGGCCGCGGCGGCATCGGCGGCGCCATCGGCCGCGGATCCTGCCGCTGGGCCGGCTCATCGGTCTCCGATTTCAGCCCAAGCCCGGCCGAAGCAAGCCGCTTCAGGAGCGACATGCGCTGCTTTTCGGGTTCGGGCGCACCGAGGTCGCCGCGCTGGGCCGCTGCGATTTCGCGTTGCGCCTGCGGGGGCAATTCGTCGATTCGCGGCATCCGCGGGCGCTGCGGCACCCGCTCCGGATGCGGAGGAATGAAATTGCCGAAAGTCTCGGGTTGCTGCGGGGGTTGAGGCGCGGCCGGCTCTACGAACAATGAGGGCTTCTGCGGGGTCGGCCGAATCGTGACGTCGTCGACCGCCTGGTGCGGCGGCACGTCGTGAGCGATTTCCTGGGCCAGTTCGTGGCTGAGCGCAGCGGCCACCGCGGCGGTGGCGGCGGCATCGATGGAGGCGGGCGGCGCAGGCGCGCGCGGCGGCAGCGGCGCGGCCGGCGCGGCGGCCTTGGGCCGCTCGACCGGGCGCGGGATATCGTGGCTGACACGCTTGGCCGGCTCGGCCGGCTTGGCCGCGGCGGCGGGCCGGTCCACCCCGGTCGCAACCACCGCGACGCGAATGATGCCCTCGAGGCTGTCGTCGAAGGTCGCGCCGACAATGATATTGGCATCCTTGTCGACTTCTTCGCGAATCCGGGTGGCCGCCTCGTCGACCTCGTACAGCGTCAGATCCTTGCCGCCGGTGATCGAGATCAGCAGCCCCTTGGCGCCCTTCATCGTGTTGTCGTCGATCAGCGGATTGGCGATCGCCGCCTCGGCGGCCGTAATCGCCCGCTTCTCGCCCGACGCTTCGCCGGTCCCCATCATCGCCTTGCCCATCTCGCGCATCACCGCGCGCACGTCGGCAAAGTCGAGATTGATCAGGCCCTCCTTGACCATCAGGTCGGTGACACAGGCCACGCCGGAATACAGCACGCGGTCGGCCATCGCAAAGGCGTCGGCGAAGGTCGTCTTCTCGTTGGCGACCCGGAACAGATTCTGGTTCGGGATGATCAGCAGCGTATCGACGTTCTTTTGCAGTTCGGCGATGCCGGCCTCCGCATAGCGCATGCGCCGGTCGCCTTCGAACTGGAACGGCTTGGTGACGACGCCGACCGTCAGAATGCCCATGTCGCGCGCGACTTTCGCCACCACCGGAGCCGCTCCGGTCCCGGTGCCGCCACCCATGCCGGCGGTGACGAACACCATATGCGCGCCGTTCAGGTGATCGCGGATCTCGTCCATCACCTCTTCGGCCGCGGCCTTGCCGACCTCCGGCTGCGAGCCCGCGCCGAGTCCCTCGGTGACCTGCACGCCCATCTGGATCTTGCGCGGCGCCCGCGACGAGGTCAGGGCCTGCGCGTCGGTATTGGCGACCACGAATTCGACGCCCTGCAGTCCTGCGGCAATCATGTTGTTGACCGCATTGCCGCCGGCGCCGCCGACCCCGAACACGGTGATCCTCGGTTTCAGCTCGCGAATGTCCGGAGCGCTGAGATTCACTGTCATGGCTACCTCTTCGATACGCGGGCGTTAAGTGACGTCCCCGCAACGACCGGTCCGCCGCTGGCCGGTTCGGAGATGCTGCAAAGGTTCATCAGAAGCTTTCCCGAAGCCATCGACGCACCTTGGTGAAATACCCGCCTGTCATCATCTGCCGCGTTTTCCGCGGTTCGAAATGTTCGAGATGCGCCGCCTGCGGGTAAACCAGAAGCCCCGAGGCGACCGCGAAAGCCGGCCCCTTGGCCGCATCCGGCAAACCAGACACACCGAGCGGCCGTCCGATCCGCACCTGTCGCCCGAGCACCCGCGACGCAAGATCCACAAGCCCGGCAAGCTGACTCGCTCCGCCGGTGAGCACCACGGTGCCCTGCGGTTCGGCCGCAAACGGAGACGCCGCCAGCCGGTCGCGGACCATCTCGAGAATCTCCTCGACGCGCGGCCGGATGAACGGCACCAGCGCGGCACGCGAAACCACCTGCGGCGGTTCGCGCGAATCAGAACCGACCGCGGGCACAGGGATCATGTCGCGCTCGTCGCTCATTCCGGACACGACAGTGCCATAGAACGTCTTGATTCGCTCGGCGTCCGCGACCCTTGCATTGAGTCCGCGCGCCAGATCCATGGTCACGTGATGGCCGCCCACAGCAAAACCGTCGGCATGGACGAAGCGGCCGCCGGAGAACACCGCGATCGTCGTGGTTCCCGCCCCCAGATCGACCACCGCGGCGCCGAGATCGGCCTCGTCATCGGCGAGCGCCGCAAGCCCCGACATGTAGGGCGCCGCGACCATCGCTTCGACCGAGAGCTGGCCGCGCTCGATCGCCAGCATCAGATTGCGGGGCGCGGCGACATCCGCGGTCACAATATGCATGTCGAGACCGAAGCGCTGTGCCAGCATGCCGCGCGGATCGCGGATGCCGTGAACCCCGTCGATGGCGTAGCCGAGCGGCAGCGAATGCAGCACCACCCGGCCCTCGCGGACCGAATGCTGGCTGCCGGCCTGCAGCAGCCGGGCAATATCGGTGTCCCGGATCGACGGCCCGGCGACCTCGACCGATGCCGTGAAGCGCTCGCTCGCGAGCCGTCCGGCCGAGACCGACACCGCGACCGATTCCAGATGCACGCCAGCGGATTGTTCGGCACGCTCGACCGCCTGGCGGATCGCGAAATCGGCGGCCTCGAGGTCGGCGACGCCGCCTGCTTTCATGCCGCGCGCTTCGGTATGGCCAAAGCCGATGACCTCGACGGCATGGCTGCGCCGCCGCAGAACGTCATGGGCGCGGCCGGGCTCCAGGCGCGCGATCAGGCAGACCACCTTGCTGGTGCCGATATCGAGGGCGGCGACCAAGGCGGCGCGCCTTGGCGAGACCGGCTTCATCTTCGGGGCGACGCCGAATTCCAGGAGGCTCATGCGTCGCCTCCCTTTCGCTTGCCCTTCTTCTCCTTCAGCGCCTCGGCACGGGCCGCCGCGGCCTCATCCGACAGGCGCACGGTCACGCGGTCGGGCAGGCGCAGGTCGATCGCGACGATGTCGCGGCTCAAAATCTTCCTGTCGCGATCGAGCGCGAGCAGCGATTCGATCGCGGTCATCGGCTCCGCCTCGGGCAGGCGGATATCGACGCCGTTCTTCAGCCGGAGATTCCAGCGCCGGTCGGCGACCAGCACATAGGCATGGACCTGATCGCGCAGTTCCGGATAGCGCCCCATCTCCGACAGGAAATCGGCGGCCTTGCGCTGCGCACCCTGGCCCACCACCAGCGGCAGATTCGCCACATGCGGCGCCACAAAGGGCTCAACCACTTCGCCGTCACGCGAGATCACCTGAACCCGGCCGTCCTTCTGCCACAGCGCGAAGGCGCGCCGCTCGGTGATGGCGATATGCAGACGGTCGGGAAAGAGTTTCAGTACCGTGGCCTCTGCGATCCAGGGATTGGCCTTCAGCCGTGCCCTTGCCGATTCGGCATCGAGGAACAGCAGAGATGCGCGGCCGGAAATGCCGGCGATATTGAGAATTTCCTCGCGCGTCAGCTGGCTTTCGCCGGTCAGGGCAATGGCGGAGATGCGAAAGCCCGCGGCATTGGCGGCGCTGTCGCGGATGTCCGCGAGTTGCGCACCGACCTCGCCGGCATGACCGCCGCGGATCACGCCATAGCCGGCGGCAACCAGAAAGAATGCAAAGACGGCAAGCGTGCCGGTCCCGCGCGGCGCGAGACGCTCGATCCGTGCGATCAGCCGGGGCAGGCCGCGACGGGCGCGCGGCGCCTCGCCGGCCCGCACCGGGGGCTTGGCGGAGCGGTTGCGGTCAGACATCGACCGCCCCTGTTGCCATGGCGGCGTGGATGCGGACACGCATTGCGTCCCGCTCAAAGCCGCGAAGCCGCCGACCCGCACACACTTACGAAACCTCCGTCCCCCGCCGCCTTGTCATGGCGATGCGCGCATGTCGCGGCGCGGCGTCCCAAACCCAGCCTAGACGCACTGCGCGCGACGCCGCTCAGTCTTCGGCGCGTTTGGTAAAGTTTTGGTAAAGTTTTAACGGATCGCATTAAGGAACCCGCGGGCTGCCGGGGATTGAGCGGGCCCGGCGGGGCCGCGCGTGTCACCTTGCGCTGCGCGAGGCTACACACTGAGCGTGTAACCGGATGGAGAAGCGACATCCAGGGGTGCAGGCTCCCGCAGTGCGCTTCGCTCCATGCGGGCTCGAAGGCCGCACGCGCGACCTGTTTATCCCCGCTTGCGCGGGAATGAGCGGCGTTTAGACGAACGGTTTAAGCGACCTTCGGCTGCGCCACGAGTTCGACCTTCATCGCCTTCAGCACTTTGATCACGGTCTCGAATTCCGGCTTGGCGCCGGAACCGAGTGAGCGATAAAGATTTTCGCGCGACACACCGGCCTCTCTCGCAACCTGAGTCATGCCTTGTGCACGCGCCACCGTGCCGATCGCCCTAGTGATGAAATCGGCATCGCCGGTCTGGAACGCTTCGGTGAGATATTCGGCAATAGCCTCGGGACTATCCAGATAGTCCGCAGCATCGAACGCTTTTGTCTTGGCCATCCTATGTCTCCGACTCGTTCAATAGTCTGATAGCGGTTCGGATATCCTTCTGTTGCGAACTCTTGTCACCACCGCACAGGAGAATGATGAGTGTGTCACCGCGTTTAGCGAAATAGACCCTGTAGCCCGGGCCGAAATGGATCCGGAGTTCGCTTACACCTGACCCGCAAGGCGCAACATCACCGGGGTTGCCCTCGGCAAGCCGCTCTATTCGCACCAAGATCTTGGCTCTGGCGCGCAAGTCCCGAAGGCTTTTGAGCCAGCGATCAAATTCACCTTGCTCGCTCGATCAAAAGCATCTGTAGCGTATACGCTACATACCTGCGCCCGTCAATGATATGAATATTTTCCTTGACAGCGTGACGCTGCCCGGCTAGCTTTGGGCTGTGCTGGAGAGCTCTGCGCAGGTCCAACTCTCCGACCCTTCGCAGATCGCCGCGATCGCAGGCCTGCAGCACCTTCCGCCCCCTGCCCTCAGCATTTCTGCCGGTCCGCGGGTTTGCGCATTCATCCCTGAAGCCGCGGCCGACACGGAGCATCGCCATGCCCGGATATACGCGAGACTTTCTCGCGAGCCTGCAACGCCGCTATGAGCAGACCGACCAGCCGCTGATGAAGATCGCGGCCGACTTCGACATCAGCGTCCGCACCATCGGGCGTCTTGCCGAACAACACGGATGGATCCGCAAGACGAAGTTGCCGCGCGATCTGTCGCCAGCCATGCGTGCGCTGGAGGAGGCGCAGGCGCTGGTTGCGGCGCAGGCGGACGCGGCGATGCCGGCCGCGCCCGCCGCCCCCGTCCCGCCTCCCGCACGATCCGAATCGGGCGCGGATGGAGATCCGCCGGATGCCGGCATGGACCCGGCCGAGCGCATTGCCCGCATCGTCGAGAGCGAACTTCTCGCAGTCGAAGCGATGCGCGCGCAAGCACGGCGGTCAGGACGCAGCATCGCCGATTGCGAACGCATCGCGCGCACGCTCTCGATCCTCACCCAGATTCTGACGACGTTGCAGCGGCTGCGCAGCGGACCCGCCACCGAAACCGACGAACCCAGCGATGACGACATTCCCCGAGACATCGACGAATTGCGTGAGGCGCTTGCGCGACGCATTGAGGCTTTCGTCGCAGGCCGGTCTGACGCAAGCGATGCTGCAGGCGATCCCTGTGCCGTGGCTGAGGACGCTGTCGCATGACTTCGCCGTGCTCGCGCATGCGCATCAGGACGCGCCGGCGGCCGGCAACAATGGCGGAGACTGGACCACCTGGCTGATGCTGGGCGGCCGCGGCGCAGGCAAGACGCGGCTCGGCGCGGAATGGGTGCGGGCGCAGGCCAACGGCATTCCGCCGATGGCCGATGCGCCGCTGCCGCGCATCGCGCTGGTCGGCGAGACCGAGCACGATGTGCGCGCGGTGATGATCGAGGGCGAATCCGGGCTGTTGCGGATTTCGCCGCGCGCGCAGCGGCCGGTCTTCATCTCGTCGCGGCGGCGGCTGGAATGGCCGAACGGAGCGGTCGGCGAAATCTTTTCGGCGGAGGAACCTGACAGCCTGCGCGGCCCGCAATTTGCCGCGGCCTGGTGCGACGAACTCGCCAAGTGGCGCAACGCCGATGCCGCCTTCGACATGCTGCAATTCGGATTGCGGCTGGGACTGCGGCCGCGCCAGCTCGTCACCACCACGCCTCGGCCGATCCCGCTTTTGAAGCGGCTGATCGCCGATCCAAGGAGCGCGGTGACGCGGGCCTCGACGCATGCCAATGCGGCGTATCTGTCGCCGGCCTTTCTCGACGAGGTGATCGGGCGCTATGCCGGGACGAGGCTCGGACGGCAGGAGATCGACGGCGAGATCGTCGAGGACCGCACCGACGGGCTGTGGTCGCGCGCCATAATCGAGCGGCTGCGGGTCGAGCAGGCGCCGCAGCTTGCGCGGATCGCGGTCGGCATCGATCCGCCGGCCTCCTCGCGCCAGGGCGCGGATGCCTGCGGCATCGTCGCCGCGGGCCGCGCCGAGGACGGCACGATCTATGTGCTGGAGGATGCGACAGTGGCCGGACTGCCGCCGGCCGGCTGGGCGATGCGCGCGGTCGCGCTATACCGGCGGCTGCGCGCCGATCTCGTGGTCGCCGAGGTCAACCAGGGCGGCGAGATGGTGCGCGCGGTTTTGCGCCAGGTCGATGCGTCGGTGCCGGTGAAGGCGGTGCATGCGACGCGCGGCAAATTCCTGCGCGCCGAACCGGTCGCGGCGATGTATGCCCAAGGCCGCGTGCGCCATGTGGGCGCGCGGCTCGCGCTTCTGGAGGACGAGATGTGCGCCTTCGGCCTCGACGGACTGGCCGGCGGCGGCTCGCCGGACCGGCTCGACGCCATGGTCTGGGCGGTGACGGAGCTGACCGGCCGCGGCTGGCACGGCCCGCGCATCCGCGCGCTGTGAGCCTTTACCGGTTCAGCGACGCGTCCTCGATCATCCAGCGGATCAGGTCGTCGAACGGGATGCCGCGATGCGCGGCAAGCTCGGGGACGAGGGAGGTCTGCGTCATGCCGGGGATGGTGTTGACCTCCAGGCAATACAGCCCCTCCACGCCCGGCCGGCTGTCGTCATAGCGGAAATCGGCGCGGCTCACGCCGCGGCAGCCGAGCGCCTGATGCGCCAGCACGGTGAGCCGCTGCACCTCGCGGGTCACCGCATCGGGAATTTGCGCCGGCAGCACATGCTCGGAGCCGCCGGGCGCATATTTCGCCTCGTAATCGTAGAACGCCACCTTCGGCACGATCTCGATCACGCCGGTGGCCTCGCCCTGCACCACCGCGCAGGTCAGCTCCTTGCCGGGGATATAGGTCTCGCACAACACGATGTCGCCATAGGCCCAGTCTTCGCGGAACAATTCCTGCGGCGGATGCTCGTGATTGTCGGTGACGATGAAGACGCCGACGCTGGAGCCTTCCGCAACCGGCTTGATCACATAAGGGCGCGGCAGCGCATGCGCCTTCCCGGCCGCGAATCGCGAGATCGCAAGCCCCTGCGGCATCGGCACGCCGGCCGCCGCCAGCACGACCTTGGCGGCGTTCTTCTTCATGGCGAGCGAGGAGGCCTGCACGCCCGAATGGGTGTAGGGAATGCCGAGGATTTCGAGCACGCCCTGAATGGTGCCGTCCTCGCCGGGCCGCCCGTGCAAAATGTTGAAGGCGACATCCGGCTTCACTTCGTCGAGCACGGTCGCGATGTTGCGCGCAACGTCGATCCGGGTGACGCGATAGCCGCAGCGCTCGGCGGCATCGGCGCAGGCCTTGCCGGAATTCAGCGACACCTCGCGCTCCGACGACCAGCCGCCCATGAGGACGGCGACATGCCTGGTCATGCGGCCCCTTTCCTGACCGGCAGCTCGAAGCCGTCATAGAGCCAGGCGACGCAGTCGAACATCTCCTGCTCGCTCTTGTTCTCCCAGACCTGGCGCATCACTTCGCGTTCGATCCCGCCGACGTGGTAGACATTGTCCCACAGATAGCGCGATTCGTATTGCACCCGCGCGGTGCGCAGATAGCGCGCGTCCACGTATTGTCTGAACGCGGATTCCACCGCGTCGCCCGACAGGTCGTCGAGCAGTCCGGCCAGACACACCGCATCCTCGATCGCCATGCAGGCGCCCTGCGCCAGCGATTGCAGCGTCGGATGCGCGGCATCGCCAAGGAGCGTAACGCGGCCCCGGCTCCAGTGCCGGATCGGATCGCGGTCGCCCGAGACCCAGCCGCGCCGCGACAGGTCCATCATCCCCCACAGCTTCTTCATGGTTGGATGCGAGTCGCGGTAGACGCGCGCGAGATCGGGATGCGGGCTGTCGGTATCGCTCGGCGCCATGTCCAGCGTCCTGAACACGGTGACGACATTGAACAGCGTGTGATCGCGCAGCGGATAATGCACGATGTGGAAGCCGTCGCCCGACCACATCACCACATTGTCGGTATCGACATCGAAATTGACTTCGCTCATCGGCACGATGGTGCGGTGCGCGACATAGCCGAGCGAGCGCGGCGGCCCCTCATTGGTCATCTGCTGGCGGATGGTGGAGCGGATGCCGTCGGCGCCGATCAGCGCCGCACCCTCATAGTGGCGGCCGTCGGCGATATCGACCCGCACGCGATCGCCCAGGTCCGCGAAGGATTTGACCGGCGTGTTCGGCAGCATCTGCACATTGTGCAGCGCGCGGCAGGCATCGAGCAGAACCTTGTGCAGATCGACTCGATGGATCACCACATAGGGCTTCCTGAAGCGCTGCAGAAAAGACTCGCCGGTCGGAATCCGCGCGATCACGCCGCCGTCGATCCAGTCATACATCACCATCGCCTTCGGCCGCAGCGCGACGGCGAGAACCGCATCCGCAACGCCAAGCCGGTCCAGCATCCAGAACACATTGGGACCGAGCTGGATGCCGTAGCCGATGACGCCGAATTCCTCGGCCTCTTCGAGCAGCAGGATGTCGAAGCCTTTGCGCGCGAGCGCCAGCGCCGCCATGGCGCCGCCCAGCCCGCCGCCGACGACAATGACGGGGAGATTACTCACGCGCGACCCCGATCCGCTTGATTTCCCAGTCGAGCGTCACGCCCGAACTCTCCTTCACGCGCCTGCGCACGGTTTCCCCCAAGGTCTCGATATCGGACGCGGTCGCGTTACCGCGATTGATCAGAAAGTTGCAGTGCATTTCCGAAACCTGTGCGTCTCCTACCACCAGCCCGCGGCAACCGGCAGCATCGATCAATTGCCAGGCCTTGTTGCCCGGCGGATTCTTGAAGGTCGAGCCGCCGGTACGGCTCTTGATCGGCTGCGTCGCCTCCCGCGACTGCGTGATCTTGTCCATTTCCGCGGCGATTGTGTCGCGGTCGCCCGGCTGCCCTGCGAAGACGGCTTGTGTGAAAATCACGTCTTCGGGCACGCCGCAATGCCGGTAGGTGTAATGCATGTCGGCATTGCCGTAGACGCGGATGTTGCCCGCCCGGTCGACGCCGCGCGCCTCGATGAGCGCGTCTTTGGTCTCGCGGCCATAGGCGCCGCCATTCATGCGCAGCGCGCCGCCGATGGCCCCCGGTATGCCGCGATAGAAGGAAAGCCCGGCGAGCCCGGCTTCCTGCGCCGCCCGCGCGACCTTGACGTCCGGCACCGCTGCACCGGCGCGGATGTGGGTTCCTTCCACGGCCACCTCGCTAAAGCCGCGCCCCAGCCGGATCACGACACCCGGCACGCCGCCGTCGCGCACGATCAGATTCGAGCCGAGCCCGATGACCATGACAGGAATTTCGGCCGGCAGGTGCTTCAGAAAATAGGCGAGATCGTTCTCGTCCTCCGGCATGAACAGCACCTGCGCCGGACCGCCGACGCGAAACCAGGTCAGTTCGGCAAGCGGCTGGTTGGCAATGAGGCGGCCGCGCAGCTCCGGCATCCGTGATGTCAGATCGGGGGTGATGTCGGGGAAGATCATCTGCTTTCCAGGCGATCGCGCCAATAACCGGGACGCCGCTTCGCATGTGCACAGGCGACGATTACGACGCGATTCTCATCAATGAAGTACAAGAGATTGTACGGAAAATCCTTCAACCTTACGCGACGAATGTCATCGTCCATGCGTTGAAACAAATACGGATTTTCGGACAACGTGTCTGCTGCTTCGAGAAAGGCCCTCAGAAAGCGGTTGCCAAAATCCGGATGCTGGGACTGATACCAATCGACCGCTTCGGCCAGTTCCGACCTCGCCTCGCGGCGGACGATCAGCCGCCAATTCATGAAAGCCGGGATCGGAGGTGAGCGATGACTTCATCAATCGGGATAGCCGAAGACGGGTCGCGACGGTAATCCTCCATCCGCCGCCTCGCCTCTGCGAGTTGCTCAGGCGTTACGTCTGCCGCCGGATCGTTGTCGTCGATGCTGTTCCAAAGCTTTGCGATCAATTCGATCTTCTCGACCGCCGAAAGCTGCATCAGTTGCGCTTCAAGAACATCATTCATCGGCGAACTCCACGCTGATCATTCAATTTAGGTTGTTGCGTTCCGTGCCGCAAGTTTATCACCCTCCCGCCTGCAACTCGCCGGGCAGCGCATAGGCCCATTGCGTGATGTTGCCCGCGCCGAGACACACCACCATGTCGCCCGGTTTGGCGATGCCGCGGATCATCGAGGCGAGCTGTTCGGAGCCCGGCAGCGCCATGACATTGCGATGGCCGCGCGCACGCATGCCCATCACGAGATTGTCGCGGTCGATGCCCTCGATCGGCGTTTCGCCGGCCGAATAGACTTCGGCGACGATCACCGCATCGGCATCGTTGAAACAGGTGCAGAACTGCTCGAACAATTCCTTCAGCCGCGTATAGCGATGCGGCTGCACCACGGCGATCACCCGGCCTGCGGCGGATTCGCGCGCGGCGCGCAGCACCGCCCGGATCTCCACCGGATGATGGCCGTAATCGTCGATGATCGTGACGCCGTTCCATTCGCCGGTGCGGGTGAATCGCCGCTTCACGCCGCCGAAGCCTGCGAGCGCCTTCCTGATCTGGTCGTCGGGCACCAGCAATTCGTGCGCGACCGCAATCGCCGCGGTCGCATTCAGCGCATTGTGCCGCCCCGGCATCGGCAGCGTGAGCCCGCCAATGACGTGATCGGGCCGGGAATCGCGGCCGCGGAACACCACCGAAAAGCGCGACATGCCGCCCTTGTGGTCAAGATCGACCAGCTGCACATCCGCCTGCGGATTTTCGCCATAGGTGATGATGCGGCGGTCCTCGATGCGGCCGACCAGCGCCTGCACTTCCGGGTGGTCGGTGCACATCACGGCGAATCCGTAGAACGGCACATTCTCGACGAAGTCCTGAAAGGCGTCCTTCACCGCCTGGAAGGTCTTGAAGTGATCGAGATGCTCGGGATCGACATTGGTGACGATGGCGATGTCGGCGGGCAGCTTGAGGAAGGTGCCGTCGGACTCGTCGGCCTCCACCACCATCCAGTCGCCTGCGCCAAGCCGTGCATTGGTGCCATAGGCATTGATGATGCCGCCATTGATGACGGTCGGATCAAGCCCGCCGGCATCGAGCAGGGCCGCCACCATCGAGGTCGTGGTGGTCTTGCCATGGGTACCGGCAATGGCGACCGCGGATTTCAGCCGCATCAGTTCGGCCAGCATCTCGGCGCGGCGCACAATCGGCAGGCGCTTGGCGCGCGCGGCGATCAGTTCGGGATTGTCGCGCTTGATCGCCGACGAGACCACGACGACGCTTGCGCCGTCGACATTCTTGGCATCATGGCCGACCGTGACCTTGATGTTCTTCTCGCGCAGCCGCTTGACATTGGCACTTTCGGACACGTCGGAGCCGGTGACGGTGTAATCGAGATTGGCCAGCACCTCGGCAATCCCGCTCATGCCGATGCCCCCGATCCCGACGAAATGGATCGAGCCCAGATCGCGCGGCAATTTCATTGATGATCCCCAGACGTTGCTTTGGGTGGGCGTAGTCCAGCTTTGGTCAACCCGCAACCCGGGCCACCTTGAGCACCAGATCGGCCAGCCGGTCGGCGGCATCAAGCACCCCGATTCCCCTGGCGCGCGCGGCCATTCCGGCGAGCCGCAGCGAATCGGCGGCGAGCGCGTCGATTTCGGCGGCGAGCCGGTCCGGCGTGAAATCCTTCTGCAGGATGCGGATGGCGCCGCCGGCCTTTTCCAGCACGGCGGCATTGGCGGCCTGATCCTGGTCGAGCGCATGCGGCAGCGGCACCAGAATCGCCGGGCGGCCGACGGCGGAGAGTTCCGACACCGTACC
>NZ_JBKBVB010000106.1:0-15898 GCF_046289595.1 Pseudorhodoplanes sp. | reverse complement strand
CGACAAGCTTGCCAGGAACTTTCTTGCTGCCATCGCACTGGCGGCGTCACGCCTCTGGCTCAGGCATTATGAGTCCACTACCTAGAGGGTGGTCTGCGAGAGTTCAAGACCGGGTGGGGAGTGTGACCGACAATCCAGTCATCATCGCCGGTGGCGGCATCGGCGGGCTTGCGGCCGCGCTGACCCTGCATCAGATCGGCGTGCCGTGCGTCGTTTTCGAGGCGGTGCGCGAGATGCGCCCGCTCGGCGTCGGGATCAACATGCAGCCCAATGCGGTGCGCGAACTCACCGATCTGGGCTTCACGCAAGCCGATCTCGATCGCGTCGGTCTTCCCGCGAAGGAATGGGCGCTGGTCGGGCTGAACGGCAACGACATCTATTCCGAGCCCCGCGGCCTCCTCGCCGGCTACAGGTGGCCGCAATATGCGGTGCACCGCGGCCTGTTTCACCTCATGCTGTATGACGCCGTGGTTGAGCGGATGGGGCGCGATGCGGTTCGGCTCGGCAGCCGGGTCAACGGCTATCGCAAGAATTCCGGTGGCGGCGTCACCGCACTGGTCGAACATGCCGACGGCTCGGCCTCCGAAGCCAGCGGCGCGCTCCTGATCGGCGCCGACGGCATCCATTCCGCGATCCGCGCACAGATGCATCCGGCACAGCCGCCGATCCATTGGGGCGGCGCGATCATGTGGCGCGGCACCACCTGGGCGAAGCCGATCCGCACGGGCTCGTCCTTCGTCGGTCTCGGCACGCATCGCGAGCGGGTGGTGTTCTATCCGATCTCGCATCCCGATCCGCGCACGGGCCTGTCGATGATCAACTGGATTGCCGAAGTCACGCTCGACAATTCCGAGGGCTGGAAGCGCAGCGGCTGGTTCCGCGAGGTCGAGGACGATGCATTCATTTCGCATTTCGAGGACTGGGTCTGGGATTGGCTCGATGTGCCGGACCTTCTGCGCAATGCCGACGCCGTGTTCGAAAATCCGATGATCGACCGCGATCCGGTACCAACCTGGCAGGACGGGCCGGTGCTGCTGATCGGCGACGCCGCGCATCCGATGTATCCGACCGGCTCGAACGGCGGCAGCCAGGCCATTGTCGATGCGCGCATGCTCGGCGCGGCGATGGTCGAGCATGGCGTCACCGAAGCGGCGCTCGCGGCCTATGATGCAAAGCTGTGCGGACCGGTTTCGCAGGTTGTGCTGCGCAATCGCGGCGCCGGACCGTTCGGCCTGCTCAACATGGTCGACGAGCGCTGCGGTGGAACCTTCGACAATATCGACGATGTCATCCCGCCGCAGGAGCGGGCCGAGTTCATGGCGGGTTACAAGGCGGCCGCGGGCTTTGCCATCGAGACGCTGAACACGGCGGCGCAGACCATCGCGCCGGGTGCAAGGGCGCGGGGAATTGACATAGCGCCGCGATGTCTGTCGCAGCCGGCGCAGGTGCCGAGCTAATTGATCGTGCGCGGCGCGTGCACGCTGTCCAGCGAGAAAGCGGGGATGTCGATCTCGAAGCGCTCGCCGGCTTCGGTCACCATGCCGTAGCGGCCGGTCATGATTCCGGACGGGGTCTGCAACGGAACGCCGCTGGTATATTCGAAGCGCTCGCCGGGAGCGAGCACGGGTTCCTCGCCCACCACACCGGCGCCGCGCACTTCCTGGACCCGCCCGAAGGCATCGGTGATGTGCCAGTAGCGGGTCTTGAGCTGGACGGTCTCGCCGCCGAAATTTGAAATCTCGATGGTATAGGCCCAGAAAAACTGGCCCTTGTCCGGGGCCGAGCGGTCGGCAAGGAACCGCGGCTCAACGGTCACTTCAATATTCCGTGTAACGGCCCGATACATGCGGTGCAGCGTCCGGTCGCAGGTCCAGCCAAACTAACAGCTTAAATTCGTGGCTTGCAACCGCAACCGCGCTCGGCGAATGTCGGAGCCGCAGACTGCTTTTCCGGAACGCGACTCCTTCAGCGATGGCCCCGACGATACCGACCGACCGCGACTTGCGGCTCGACCTGTTTCGTGGGCTCGCGCTCTGGTTCATCTTTCTCGGCCATGTTCCGTCCAACATCGTTGCCTGGATCACGATCCGCAATTACGGCTTCAGCGACGCCACTGAAATCTTCATCTTCGTGTCGGGATTTACCGCGGCCTTCGTCTATGGGCGCGCGATGCGCGACTACGGCTTCGTGGTGTCGAGCGCGCGCATCCTGAAGCGCGCCTGGCAGATCTATGTCGCGCATATTTTTCTGTTCGTGATCTATATGGGCCAGATCGCCTATGTGGCGCGCGGCTTCCAGAATCCGCTTTACGCGGAGGAAATGAACATCCTGGAATTCCTGCAGCAGCCGGACATCACGCTGGTGCAGGCGCTGCTCCTGAAGTTCAAGCCGGTCAATATGGACGTGCTGCCGCTCTATATTGTCTTGATGGCGTGCTTCGCGCCGGTGCTGTGGCTCTTGCTGAAACGCCCGACCCTCGCGCTCGGGCTGTCGGTGGTGCTTTACGCCCTGACCTGGGAGTTCGGCTGGAACCTGCCGGCCTATCCGAGCGGCTATTGGTTCTTCAATCCGCTGGCGTGGCAGCTCTTGTTCGTGTTCGGCGCCTGGTGTGCGCTCGGCGGCGCGGCGCGGCTGTCCTGGCTGTTGCGGTCGCGGGTCACGCTGACCATCGCCATTGCCTATCTGGTCTTTGCCTTTCTGGTCACACTGACCTGGCATATCCCGCGCTTTGCGCCGCTGATCCCGAAATGGCTGGCCGAGCAGATCTATCCGATCGACAAGACCAATCTGGACGTCTTGCGGTTCGCGCATTTCCTGGCCGTGGCGGCGGTGACGGTCTACTTCATCCCGCGTGACTGGGGACCGTTGAAATCGCGCTGGGTGCAACCGGCGATTTTGTGCGGACAGCATTCGCTGGAAATCTTCTGTCTTGGCGTGTTCCTGGCCTTCGCCGGGCATTTTGCCCTGGTGGAAGTCTCGCCCGGTATCCCCATGCAGATTTTTGTCAGCGTGTTAGGTATCTTGATAATGGTCGCGGTGGCCTGGCTGCTCTCGTGGTACAAGGACGCAACGGCGCGCAAGGTCGCGGCGCGCCCGGTCGCCAAGATTGCGAACCCCTCGCTTGGAGGCGAGGCATGACAGGATGGTCCATGGTCCGGGTTCTGGCGGGGGCGCTGATGGGGGCCGCCGCCCTGACCTTGCTTTCTGCCCAGGTTCCGGCGCAAACCGGCGAGGCCGGTCGGCCAGCGGCCGAGCTTGGTGCGGTTCCGCCCCCGGTGGTCGATCCCTGCGAAGTTCCGGGCTATCTCCTGTTCGGTGACAGCCGGCTGGACCATGTCAACAAGTCGGTGTCGCAGAACAAGCGGCTGACGATCCTTGTTCTCGGCTCAGCCTCCTCGCTGATGCCGGGTCCGGACGGCGTCACGAAGGCCTATCCGGGCAGGCTGGAAGAGGCGCTGCGCAGGCGGTTCCCGGATGTCGAGGTCAAGGTGATCGCGCTCGCAAAGGCCCGTCAGACCGCGGCGGACATGGCTCAAAGTGTTGAAAAAGTCCTGTTGGAGCGCAAGCCGGACTTGGTAATATGGCAGACGGGCACGGTGGACGCGATGCGCGGGGTGGATCCCGAGAGTTTCCGGGCGGCGCTCGACGACGGCATCGATCACATTCTGGAAGGCGACGCCGACCTGATCCTGATGAACATGCAGTACAGTCCGCGGACCGAGACCCTGATCGCGCTGACCAGTTATGACGACATCATGCGGGTGGTGGCGCGCGACCGTGACGTGCCGCTGTTCGACCGGCGTGAGATCATGCGCTACTGGAACGACAACGGCAATTTCGATCTCAATCTCGCGACCAAGGATGTCGCAACCGCGTACCAGGTGCACGATTGCCTCGGCCGCGCGCTCGCTTCGCTGGTGGTGGAAGCCGCGGGCCTCGATAGTGCCAAACAGAGACCGACCCAGTGACAGCATTCGTCTGCCCTTTTCCGATCCGGACATCGCTGCTGACCGCGGCGCTTCTTGCCGCAACGGCAATGCAGGGGCATGCCGCGGATAAGCAAGCGGGCTCACCACCGGCGCAACCGGCCTGTACGGCGCCCGACGACGCCACGCGGATGATGTATCCGCTGGTGCGCACCGCGCGGAAGCTTGCCGCGGGTGAGTCCCTCAAGATCGTCGCCATCGGCTCGTCATCGACCGCGGGAGCGGGCGCGAGCGGACCGGATAAAACCTATCCGGCGCGGCTGGCGGTCGAACTGCAGGCACGTTTTCCCGCGCAGCGCATCTCCGTGATCAATCGCGGCGTCAACGGCGAAGAAGCCAAGGACATGATCGCCCGCATTGAAGGCGAGGTGCTGTCCGAAGAACCCGATCTGATCCTGTGGCAGGTCGGCGCCAATGCGGTGCTGCGCGACAGTCCGATGCCCGCGGTGCATTCCGATATTCTTCACGGCCTTCGCCGCATGAAGGCCGCCGGCGCCGATGTCGTTCTCATCGATCCGCAATTCGCGCCGAAGGTGCTGGCCAAGAAGCATGCCGCCGCCATGGTTCAATTGCTGGAGACCATGGCCAAGGCCGAACATGTCGATCTGTTCGAGCGCTTCAAGGTGATGCGCCACTGGCGGCAGGTCGGAAAGCTTCCGTTCGAGGCCTTCCTCTCGCCGGACGAACTGCACATGAACGACTGGAGCTATGACTGTATCGCCAAGGTGATGGCCGGCGCCATTGCGGAGGCCGCCACGCGCAGCGCCATGACCGCTCGCGCCGCCGCGCCGCGCTGAACGCGCAAATATCCGGGATAAGTGGGGAAGCCGTCATGCCCGGCCTTGTGCCGGGCATTCACGCCTTTATCCAATCATGACGCGTGGATGGCCGGGACACGCCCGGCCATGACGCCGGGAGACAGGGAAACCAAGCGTGGCGCAGGCCTTCAATGCAAATGGCAGCGGCATCCTGCCGGACCGGTCGATCCTCGCATTGACGAAGGCCTCGCATGTGCGCCCGTCCGCGCCCTATGTCGAAGGTCAGGTGCAGCCGGCTTCGCTCGACCTGCGGCTTGGGCCCGTCGCCTACCGCGTGCGCGCGAGCTTTCTGCCGGGGCCTCAGGCCAGCGTCGAGAAGCGGATCGAGGCGCTGCGCCTGCACGCCGTGGACCTCACCGGCAACGGGGCGGTGCTGGAGACCGGCTGCGTGTATATCGTGCCGCTGATGGAGAGCCTCGCGCTGCCCGCGGATATTTCGGCGACCGCCAATCCGAAAAGCTCGACCGGGCGGCTCGACGTGTTCACGCGCGTGATTGCAGACCGCTCGCGCGGCTTCGATCAGGTCGCGGCAGGATACGAGGGCCCGCTTTATGCCGAGATTTCGCCGCGCACCTTCCCGGTATTGGTGCGGCAGGGCTCGCGCCTCTCGCAGATCCGCTTCCGGCGCGGCGAGACCGCGCTCGATGCCGTGCAATTGCGGGCGCTGCATGCGCGCGAACGCCTGGTCGATGCCGACGATGCCGATCTCACCCATGGCGTTGCGGTCGGCGTCGATCTGTCCGGCAATTTCGCCGGCGGCCTGATCGGCTACCGGGCCAAGCGCCATACCGGATTGATCGATGTCGATCTGCGCGGCGGCTACGATGTCGGAGACTTCTGGGAGCCGATGAGCGCGCGCTCAGACAACAGCCTGATCCTCGATCCCAACGAGTTCTACATTCTTGCTTCCAAGGAGGCGGTGCAGGTGCCGCCCGACCATGCCGCCGAGATGGTGCCGTTCGACCCGCTGGTCGGCGAGTTCAGGGTGCATTACGCGGGCTTCTTCGATCCGGGCTTCGGTTATGCGGGCGCTGGCGGGCGCGGTGCGCGCGCGGTGCTGGAGGTCCGCTCGCGCGAAGTGCCGTTCATCCTTGAGCACGGGCAGATCGTCGGCCGTCTGATCTATGAAAAGATGATGGCGCGGCCGGACACGCTCTACGGGCAGGGCATCGGTTCGAACTACCAGGCGCAGGGCCTGAAACTGTCGAAGCATTTCCGGAGCTGACGCGAGATGCCAGCGCTCGCCTCGCTCACGGCAGCCGAGATCGTCCGCCTGCTCGACCTGCAGCCGCATCCCGAGGGCGGCCATTACCGCGAGACCTTCCGCGATACCCGCACCGACCACACCGGCCGCGCCGCCTCGACCGCGATCTATTTCCTCTTGGCGCGCGGCGAGCGCTCGCACTGGCACAAGGTCGATGCGGTGGAGACCTGGCACTGGCATGCCGGCGCGCCGCTGCGGCTCGAGATTCACGAACACGGCACGCGGACAGCCATGATTCTCGGTCCCGATCTGGCTGCGGGCGAGCGGCCGCAGGGTATCGTCCCGGCCCATGCCTGGCAGGCCGCGGAATCGCTCGGCGACTGGACGCTGGTCGGCTGCACGGTGGCGCCCGGCTTTGAATTTTCAGGCTTCGAACTTGCGCCGAAGGGCTGGTCGCCGGATCGGACCTGACATGCCGTGCGGCATTAGACTAGTGGCGGGTCCGCACGGCCGGCCGGTAGACGCGGGGGCGGTAACAGCTGAGCCGCACCATGTGGCGATGAGGTTCATCGCCGCAGCCGAAGGGCGCCCGCAAATCAATGGCGAGGCAGGCCTTCTGTTGGGCGCGGCGGATTGTCCCGGTTGTGGAAACAACCCTCGGCCGGCTGTGTTGTCCGCACACCATCCGAATTGTACTCAGGAGACAGTGATGCTGAAATCGGCGCTCGCCATGGCCGTGATTGGTTTCGTCGCGTTTGCGGCGGCATGGCCATCCCTATCGCAGGGTTTACAGCGGCCGGCCGTGTCGATCGAGCAGGCCACCAAGATCGCGCGCGACCGCGGTCTGATCGTGATCCGCGAGATCGAGCTCGACGACGGCAAGTGGGAAGTGGAAGGTCGCAACCAGTCCGGCGAAAAGCGCGAGCTTCACATCGACGCCGGCACCGGCACGGTGCTGCGCGACGAGCGTGATTGAAGCGCCGCGCATCAGGCCTGCGGGACGATTCTTACGTCTGCCAGATGAAAACGGTGTATCCGGCATAGAGCGCCACCATGATGGCGCCCTCGCGCCGGGAAATCCGGTAGCCGGTGAAGGCCAGGCCGATGACCAGGGCGGCGACGGCCAGCATGATCGGGTTGCCGAAAGCGGCGATCGTCGCCGGAAAATCGGTCGGCGCGATCACGCCGGTCAGGCCGGCAATGCCCAGCACATTGTAGATGCAGGAACCGAACACATTGCCGAGCGCCACGTCGGTGTTCTTGCGCAGCGTCGCCGCCGCCGAGGTGACGAGCTCCGGCAGCGTGGTGCCGATCGCTACCGCCGTCAGCCCGATCACGCTTTCCGAGACGCGCAGGCCGCGTGCCAGATCGACCGCGGCCTCGACCAGCCATTGTGCGCCGAGCACCACCAGCACGATGCCGCCGATGGCCTGGCTGATGGCGAAGGCGAGGCCGCTCCATCCGCCGGGCAGCCGGCCGCGGACCGGAATGACCTCCGCCGCCGCCTCGGCGCGCTCATAGGGCGCGGTGTGGTCCTTGGGCCGGCGCCGTTCGTACTGGACCGACCGGAACAGATACAGCGCCAGCATCACCACATAAGCCGCGCCCACCGCGCGCGACAGCGGTGCGGCGATCGACAGCAGCGTGAAAACCAGAATGGTGGTGAACACCACGGCGCCGTCGAATTTCAGCGAGCGCGAATCCACGTGAATCGGCTGGATCAGCGCGCATAGGCCGAGCACCAGAAGAAGATTGGCAATATTGGCGCCGACGATATTGCCGAGTGCAACGCCGGGCGCGCCGGCCAGGGCGCCGCTGACCGAGGTGACGAGTTCCGGCGTCGATGTGCCAAGGCCGATCAGAAGCCCGATCAGGAGCCCCGAGACCCCGAGCTGTCGCGCGATCTGCACCGCGCCGCTGACCAGCAGTTGCGCGCCGCCGATCAGGAAGACGAGGCCCGCGGCGAAGAAGAAAGCGTTCTCCATTCCGTCCGCCGGCCTGCCGCTTGTGTCCCGATCCGCTCGCTGAAAGCCCGCCGGTGCGCGACGCCGGACAGCGTGCCGCTAAACCAGATATTGACCGCCATTCGCCGTAAGGGTGGCGCCGGTGATGAAGCTGGAATCGTCCGACGCCAGGAACACCACGCAGCGCGCGATCTCCTCCGGCTCGCCGAGCCGTCCGACCGGGATTTGCGGCAGGATGCTTTTTTCCAGCACGTCCTGCGGCACCGCCTTCACCATTTCGGTCGCGATATAGCCCGGGCAGATCGCATTCACGGTGATGCCGCTCTTGGCACCTTCCTGCGCCAGGGCCTTGGTGAAGCCGATGTCGCCGGCCTTGGCCGCCGAATAATTGACCTGCCCCATCTGGCCCTTCTGGCCGTTGATCGAGGAGATGTTGATGACGCGGCCGAATTTGCGCGCGCGCATGCCCTCGATCACGTGACGGGTCATGTTGAACAGCGAACCGAGATTGGTGTTGATGACGGCATTCCACTGATCGAGGGTCATCCTGTGGAACATGGTGTCGCGGGTGATGCCGGCATTGTTGACCAGCACCTCCACCGGACCGAGATCGGCCTCCACCTGCTTGATGCCTGCGCCGCACGCCTCGAAATTCGAAACGTCCCATTTGTAGACGGGAATGCCGGTCGCGGCCTTGAACTTCTGGGCGGCTTCGTCGTTGCCGCCGTAATTGGCTGCGACATTGTATCCCGCCGCTTTCAGCGCCTTGCTGATCGCTTCGCCGATCCCGCGCGTCCCGCCCGTCACCAACGCCACCCGAGCCATTGCTTCCCCCGCTTTTTGTCCGGCGCGCCCAACGGCCGGAGCAACTACAGTAGAGACGTAAATGGCCGGGGCAAGCCCCGGCCATGACGCAAATCAACGCGGTGGCGCAGCCGCAACGGCCGCGTTTCGCCGGAGAGCGGTTACGGCCGCTCGACGCACATCGCGATCCCCATGCCGCCGCCGATGCAGAGCGTGGCAAGGCCCTTCTTCGCGTTGCGCTTTTGCATCTCATGGAGCAGCGTAACAAGAACCCGGGCGCCGGATGCGCCGATCGGGTGGCCGATCGCGATCGCGCCGCCATTGACGTTGACCTTCGAGGTATCGAGGCCGAGCTCCTTGTTCACCGCACAGGCCTGCGCAGCGAAGGCTTCGTTGGCCTCGATCAGGTCGAGATCCTGCACGCTCCAGCCGGCCTTCTTGAGCGCCGCGCGCGACGCCGGGATCGGCCCGGTGCCCATGATCGAGGGATCGACGCCGGCATGGGCCCAGGAGGCGATGCGGGCAAGGATCGGCTTGCCGGCCTTTTTGGCCTCGGATGCTTTCATCAGCACCACGGCGGCGGCGCCGTCATTGATGCCCGAGGCGTTCGCCGCCGTCACCGAGCCTTCCTTGTCGAAGGCCGGCCGCAGCTTTGCGATCGACTCCATCGTCACGCCCGACTTGGGATACTCGTCGGTATCCACCACGATGTCGCCCTTGCGCGACTTCACGGTGACCGGCGCGATTTCGTCCTTGAACTTGCCGGCCTTCATCGCGGCTTCGGCCTTGTTCTGCGAGGCGACGGCGAATTCGTCCTGCTGCTGGCGGGTGATCTGCCATTGCTTGGCGACATTCTCGGCGGTGGTTCCCATGTGATAGCCGTTAAAGGCGTCCCAGAGGCCGTCCTTGATCATGGTATCGACCATCTGCAGGTCGCCCATCTTCACGCCGGCGCGCAGATAGGCGCAATGCGGGGCCATGCTCATGGATTCCTGGCCGCCGGCGACCACAATGTCGGAATCGCCGTTGAGGATGGCCTGATAGCCGAGCGCCACCGCCCGCAACCCCGACCCGCAGAGCTGATTGACGCCCCAGGCCGGGCTCTCGACCGGAATGCCGGCCGCGATCGAGGCCTGCCGCGCCGGGTTCTGACCCTGCCCCGCGGTCAGGATCTGTCCCATAATGACCTCGGATACCTGTTTTCCTTCGATCCCGGCACGCTCCATGGCCGCAGCGATGGCCACCTTGCCGAGCTCGTGCGCCGGCAGGTTCGCGAAGGCCCCGTTAAAGGCTCCGACCGGCGTCCGCGCCGCGCCGACAATGACGATGTCGTCCTGCATGAATAGCTCCCTGTCTCGGTGGGGAGCCAATAGCATGGCCGAAGCGCGCGGCAAAACGGCAGCGGTATGCGCCAGGGACCGACAGCCCCTGCATAAAACGGTGGCTAGGCCCGTCGAAACAGCCTATTTTCATTCTAGAGGATAGTTTCCGGCCCAATTCCTTGTGTCAGCGGGCGCCACGCAAGCGGATATCATGGCAAAATCGGACGAACCCATCACGATCAAGAAATACGCCAACCGCCGTCTCTATAATACCGGCACCAGCACCTATGTGACGCTGGAAGATCTGGCCACCATGGTAAAGAGCGGCGAGGATTTCGTCGTCTACGACGCCAAGACATCCGAGGACATCACCCGGTCGGTTCTGGCCCAGATCATTTTCGAGCAGGAGAACAAGGAAGGGCAAAATCTGCTGCCCATCAACTTCCTGCGCCAGCTCATCCGCTTCTACGGCGACTCCATGCAGATGATGGTGCCGCGCTATCTCGAAGTTTCGCTGGAATCCTTTACCCGCGAGCAGGAAAAGATGCGCCAGCAGATGGCGCAGGCCTTCGGGGTGGGTGTCGGCGCCAATCCGTTCGGATCGATGGAAGATCAGGTCCGGCGCAATATGGAGATGTTCGAGAAGGCGTTTTCCATGTTCACGCCGTTTGCGCGGCGCGAAGCCGGCGCCCAGGACAAGGCCGAGGGGGACAAGCCCGCCGCCTCGTCCGAAGACATCGACGCGCTGAAACGCCAGATCGAGGAAATGCAAAAGCGCATCGATCGGATCAGCGACAAGGATTGATCGCTGCGATCGAACGGCGGCTCACGAGCCGGTCGCAGCTTTTGGCGTCGCCGCTTCCGGGCGCGTGAGGGCCGCGCGCCCGATATGATGGCCCTGCAGAAAATCGCAGCCCCATGACGTCAGGATCGCGGCGGACTGCTCGTTCTGCACCCATTCGGCAACCGTCTTCAGCTTCAGCCCGCGTCCGAGATCGAGCATCGCGCGCACGAAGGTGCGGTCGTCCTGCGAGCGCACCAGGTTCTGCACGAAGGCGCCGTCGATCTTGATCATGTCGACTCCGAGTTTGCGCAGGTTCTGAAACGAGGTGTAGCCCGCGCCGAAATCGTCGATCGCGATCCGGGCGCCGAGATCCTTCACGCGCCGCACAAATCCGCGCGCATTGTCGAGGTCATGAATGGCGGCGGTCTCGGTGATTTCCACGATCAGCCGTTCCGCCACCGCCGGGTTCAGCCGCAACAGTGACTCAAGGCGGGTCCACCAGTCCGGGTCTATGGTGGAGGACGCCGAAACGTTCAGGCTCGCGCGCAGTTCCGGATGCGCTGCCATCTCCTCGATCGCAAGGTCGAGCACGCGCTGATCGAGCAGCCGCGCCAGATTGAGCCGCTCGGCGATCGGCACGACTTCGGCGGCCGGCGCCAGCGTCCCGTCGGGCTTTCGGACGCGGAGCAGGCATTCGTAAAATGCCAGATCGCGGCTCTGCGCGTCCACCACCGGCTCATAGGCGAGCAGAATGCGGTTTTCGTTCAGCGCATGGATGATGCTGTCGGTGGCGCGGATATTGGCGCGCCGCTGCGCTTCTCGTTCGAGGCTTGGCTGATAGGCCAGGAACGAGCCGGGCCGTTTCTCGCGGGCGCGGTCGAGGGTCTCCTGCGCGCGCGCCAGCACCTCCTCCACGGTGGATGCATGGCCGGGCGCCGAAATCCCGCTGATCGTGCCGCCGACCGGGACCGGCCCCGCCGTCGTCATCACCACGTCGTCGCGCATGGCAGCCAGCAGGCGCTCGGCCGCGACGCCGATCTCGTCCGGACTGCATTTGCTGAGGATGATGCCGAACTTGTTGCCGGAGAAGCGTCCGAGAATGTCGTTGCAGCGCATCCGGCCGCGCAATCGCTTGGCGATGACCGCGATCACCTCATCGGCGACGTCATAGCCATAGGACCGGTTGATGCGCCCGAGATTGTCGATTGCGACGAGCAGAAAGCCGCAGGAGCTTTGCGTGCGCTCGGTCTCTTTCAGTGTTTCGGCGAGCCGCTCGGTCATGTACCAGCGGTTGATTTCGCCGGTCTGGGCGTCGAAGCGCGACAGATAGGCGAGCTTCTCCTCGCGTTCGTGTCGTTCGTTGATGACGCGCACGATCCCGTGCGCCATGCAGGGCTTGCCGTCGGCGCCCGCGAACCAGCGTCCGGTGTCCTCGATCCAGAGCTTCGGCGAGCGCGGGCCCAGGCGCAGGGCGTATTGCACCTGATAGGGAACGCCGGCGCCATGGTCGGTCCCCGTCGAATGCAGGATCGTGTCCCTGCGCGTCTTGGCATTGTCCTTGGCCAGAAGGGCCTCGAAGCCCGCGCCGGACGCGACCGGCGCGATACTGCGCAGTCCAAGGATGCGCGCAGCATCGGCACCCCATGTCAGCACGTCGGTATCGATGCGCCACTCGTAGGGCACCTCGCCTGCGGATTGCAGAATCGCGGCGCAATCGAGCGCGCCGGCATCCGCTGTGGACGCGACGCTTTGCTCTCCTGCGCGGATTGGGCGCGGCAGCTTGCTGGCTCGGCTCACGATCTCTCTCTCGGCTGCCGCAATCCTTCACATGTTGCGGCACACGGTAGACGGGAGTTTAACAGTCAACTCTAAACAAGAGGGTAAGCCGGATGGCGGCAATTTAGGAACGTTCGGGCGGTCGCAGCGTTCGCGGCACAGGGCTTGCGAATTGCGGATGAGGGGACACGGGATGTCCCGTTTTGACGCAAGGAGCCGCCGTGCTGCCCGACCGCACCAGACGCGATGGTGAAGCGCCGCGCGCCGCTGCTCCCTTTCCGGACGAGCAGGATCGGCGCGATCTTGCCGTGGTTAACACGAAGCAAACGACGCCGGCGGGCAAACCGTCGCGCTATGGCGATGCATTGTTCGTCGCGCATCTGTTCGCCAGCAAGTTCGACGTCCCGCAGCAGCGCGACAAACGCCGCGCCGACCCGGCCGACGCCAATACCAGCTATCGCAACAGCGCGACGCGGCCGGCTGCGGCCGGGCGGGTGCTGTCGAAGAAGGTTTGATCGTCACCGTGGCCTGACCGCCAATCGCTCGCTCAACAGCCGAGCGCGCAGCCGTCCTTGCGCGGATCGGATGCGCCAATCAGCACGCCGCGCTCCCAGTCGATGCGGATCGCCTGGCCGCCGCCATGCGGCAGCGCGCGCCGGACCGTGTCGTGGCCGCGCAGGCGCAACGCCGCGATCACAGCGTCGGAAACGCCGTTCTCGACCTCGACCCGCTCGCCCTCGAAGAACACCCGCGGCCAGTCGATCGCGGTCTGCAGGTCCATGCCGTGATCGACGATGTTGGAGACCAGATGGGCGTGGCCCATCGCCTGATAGGCACCGCCCATCACCCCGAATGCCATGTCGACGCGGCCGTTGCGCAGGGCGAGCGCCGGAATGATGGTGTGCAGGGGCCGCTTCGACGGCCCGATGCAGTTCGGATGCCCCGGCGTCAGGTTGAAGCCGGAGCCGCGATGATGCAGCAGGATGCCGGTCTTTTCGGTCGCGATCCCCGAGCCGAACGCCGAGAACAGCGAATTGATCATGGTCACCGCGTTGCGGTCGCGGTCGACGACGCAGACCAGAACAGTCGAGCCGGCCGGTTTGATCGCTTTCGGAAACTGCGACCGCTTCGCCGGATCGATCATGGCCGCAAGCTGCGCCGCAAAGCGCTTGTCGAGCAAAGCCTCGACGCTTTCGGTCATGAAAGCGGGGTCGGCGATAGTGGTATTGCGCATGCCGTAGGCGAGGCGGCCTGCTTCGATCAACAGATGCAGCCGGTCGGCGCCGTTTGCATCGAGCGCAGCCACGTCGAAGCGTTCCAGGATGTTGAGCAGCACCAGCGCCGCGAGCCCCTGGCCGTTGGGCGGCAGCTCGGTCACGTCAAGACCGCGATAATTCGTGGCAATCGGCGAGACGGCTTCGCCGCGATGCGCCGCGACGTCCTCCGCGGTCAGGACGCCGCCGAGCGCGCGCAGCGTCGCCACGATGTCGTCGGCGATTTCGCCCTCGTAGAAGGCGCGGGCGCCGTCTTTGGCAATTGTGCGCAACGTCTTTGCCAGCGCCGGGAAGGCCACGATATCGCCTTCTTTCGGCGCGTGTCCGCCGGGAAGGAAATGCCGCGCGGTGGCGGCGTGCTTGTTGAGCTTGTCCACCGCGAGCGACCAGTCCAGCGCGACACGTGGCTGCACCGGGATGCCGTTTTCCGCGGCGTCGATTGCGGGTTGCAGCACGCGGTCGAGGCCGAACCGGCCGTGCGTTTTCAGAATGGTGTCCCAGGCCCCGATCGCGCCCGGCACCGTCACCGCATGCACCGAGTCGATCGCAACGTCCCTGGCGCCCTGTTCGATCAGGATCTCCGGCCGCATCGCAGCGCCGGTGCGGCCGGAGCCGTTATAGCCCCAGACCGGTTGGCCGGGCCGTGCGACCAGACAGAAGCAGTCGCCGCCGATCCCCGTCATGTGCGGTTCGCCAATACAGGCGACTGCCATCGCTGCAACGGCCGCATCGGCTGCGGTGCCGCCGGCGCGCATGATTTCAATCGCCGTCAGCGAAGCGAGGGGGTGCGAGGTGGCAACCATGGCGCCCTCGGCATAAAGCGGCGAGCGGCCGGGCTTGTGAAAATCGCGGGTCATGGGCCCGGCCATCTCGCGGCCGCACCTCAGCGGATCACCGGAGGATGGCCCTCGACGGTGAAGTCGCGCGCAGCGGCGCGGATCGAGATCGAGAAGCCGCCGATCACATCCACCGCGCAGATCACGAGAAAGACGAGAAAGGTCGAGGTCGCCGCCTTCTGCACCATCAGGAATTCGATCAGCGCCGCGACGAACAAAACGAACGACAGCAGATGGTCGACGATGGATTTCACCCCGAAGCGCGTGGCTTTCAGGATCTCAACGAACAGCAGCAGAACCGACAGGATCAAAAGAAGATCGCCGGTGGTGACGTTGAGCGTCGCCCCCGACATCATCTGGAAGGTGAACACCGTGTCGGCAAAGCCGAGATCGAACAGGAAGGCGACGATGTTGTAGAGCGCGAACGGGATGAGGAGGAGAGGGAAGCCGATGAGATACATGGGTCAACTCTCGGGTCACCCTCTCAGGGTCGCACGCTCCGGGCGGTCACTCCCGTGGTTTCGGCGCGGGAAGGGCGGCGATGCCGCCGGTCACCGGCGGGGTGCGCCCGCCGGGTCGGCCTTGGCCATCAGGCCTCGGCGCTCTTGACCTTCAGCACCTGCCGGCCCTTGTACATGCCGGTCTTCAGGTCGAGGTGGTGGGGACGGCGGAATTCGCCGGAATCCTTGTCCTCGACATAAGCAGGCTGCTTGAGCGCGTCGGCGGACCGGCGCATGCCGCGCCGCGACGGCGAGGTTTTTCGTTTCGGAACGGCCATTGCTGGAACTCCTGAAAAAAAAGACGATCCGCCCCAGGGAGCCCCTGTTCCAGGAAAACCCTGCCGGACCGGGTGTGACGGATTGCGGCGGCTTATAGAGGAACAAGCCCGGCAAGGCTAGGGCTTTTGCCCGCTTCCCTGCGGCTTTCAGGAGCCTCGCGGCCGCCGCAGGCAGGCGTCCAGCCCCACCATATTGGCCCGGCGCTGGTAAATCCCCGAAAGCCGCCGGACCGCCGGACCCGGTTTCGCCGCGTCCCGCCGGCGTGGATTGGGCAGCATGGCCGCCGTCAGCGCGGCCTCCCGGGCGGTGGGACGGGACATGATGCAGGTCGCGCCCAACGGCGAGCCTGCT
>NZ_JBKBVB010000105.1:0-16043 GCF_046289595.1 Pseudorhodoplanes sp. | reverse complement strand
CTGAAGCACTTCCGGCGCATCGCCACCCGATACGACAAGCTTGCCAGGAACTTTCTTGCTGCCATCGCACTGGCGGCGTCACGCCTCTGGCTCAGGCATTATGAGTCCACTACCTAGACCTTAAATCCGATGCGAAAACCGCCCCAGTGCCGGCCTCTGACGGTGATCGGGGCCGAGGCGTCTTTCATCAGCACGAAATTGCCGCCGCCCATGTCGCGCCGGTAGGTCTGCAGCAGGAACGGCTTGGTGCTGCGGCCCGCCGAAAGGCCGGTGCGGTCGTTGAAGATGCGGCGATTGCGGCAATTGGCGGAGTTCCATACCGGATCGCTGCCCTGCGGCTGGGAATAGACGAGATTGTGCGTCGGCAGATAGCCGTTGCGGTCCACCGCGGCGCAAAACGCGATGCGCGGGTCGGCGCCGAGAATCGGCTCCTGTATCTCCGGCAAGATCCGGTCGGTCAGCGCCACGAATCGCGTCATGTGCTGCAGCGGATCGGACCCTTCGACGGCCCGGTAATTCTCGTCGAACAGGTCGGCCATCGTGATATCGCCGCGCGCCACGGCCTGTTCGAACATCGCGCCGATCCGCTGGGCGGTTTCCTGGCACAGGGCGATGATCGGCGTATCGGGCGTTTCGATGCCGCTCTCGGCGATGAACAGGATGAAGTCCTCGCTGATCCCGAGGATCGATTCCACCCGGGCCTCGGCTTCCGTCAGCTTGGCGTCGCCGAGCTTCACCGAGGCCACCAGGTGCTTCAGCCCGTTGCGCAGCGATTCATAGCATTGCGCGCTTTTGTCCACCGAGCGTGCCATCGCATCGATGTCGGCGGTCAGGCGTTCTGCGGTCCCGATCAGTGTCTCAAGCGCCGTGCCGGTCTGCCGTGCCTTGTTCGATTCGGCAATGGCCGCCTGCGCGGTCTCGGCGTTCTGGCCGGCTTCGCCGAGCACGCTATCGAGGGTGCGCATCAGCTCGTTGAGATTGCGCTGATTGTCGATCGAAAGCGGCCGGATCTGGTCGGCGAGCCGTTTCACGGTGGCGGCGATAATTGCAAAGCCGCGTCCGGCGTCGCCCGCGCGGGCCGCCTCCACGCTCGCATTGAGGGCAAGCAGCTGGGTTTCCTGCGCAATATCCTGAATTGCCGCGCTCGCCTTCTCCACGCGATCGATGGTGGTGGCCACCGACTGGATCGAGTCCTTCAGCGCAATCGCGCCGGAGCCAAGCCTTTCTATTTTTTCGATGGTGGTGGCGATGGTGGACGACACCGTGCCGGCGCTCTCACTGAGCGTGGTGCGGGTCAGGTTTGCCGAGTGGCGGGCGCTGTCCATGGCTGCAGCCAGCTCGGCATGGGTCGTGTTCATATCCCGTGCCGCCGCCACCGCCGCACGCGCCTGCGCCGTCTGCTGGTGGCCGAGGGCGGCGAGATCGCCAATCAGCCCGGCCATATCGGCGATTTCGACGCCGAGATGTCCGCTGCGATCGCCGATATCCGACAGGGATTGCCGCGGACGCTCGTCTGCCGGCTCGATGCGACGCAGAACGGCGCTGCTCATTGCTGCTGGCTCCTGCCGTACGGGATAACCGCAGGTTGCGCCAACATGGTTAACCGGAGGTAAACCGGCCCGCGATGCGGGTCAGTCGATTGCCTAGACTTTGGGCGAATGTTTCGCGCAAGCGTCTCGGGAACGGCAAGCAAATGCGGGTGTGCTGGTGCTGCCGGACAGGATTGAACTGTCGACCTCTCCCTTACCAAGGGAGTGCTCTACCACTGAGCTACGGCAGCGATGCGGCCTCCGGCAGCCCGGGAGGCGTCTGGCGCCCAGCGCGCGGGTAAGGTCCGCCCGGCCGGCTCCGGCGGCGTTAATAGCCGCCGCAAGGGTATGCGGCAAGCATCGTGCGCAGCTTTTTCCGCCCGGTGACGGCCGTGACGGGCGGAGCCTTCCTCACCAGGTGCCCCGCCGGTCGCAATCGCGGGCGAAAGGCCGCTGGCTGCAATCGGGGAGCCCATAGGGATTGGTCAGGGTCGAGGCCGGCGGCGCCGGGGGACGGGGCTGGGTGCGGCGCTGCTGCGCCATCGCATCGGCGACGGCGAGTGCAAGCACCAGCCCGGCGACCGAAAGTGTCACAACTTTCCGCATCGTGGTCTCCAGAGGAAGAGGGTAGCGACCAGATAAGTGCCCGCAGCACCCCGTGCTTTCGCAATGTTGTGAGGTCCGGCGAAACGTGCGGCCGTGTATGAACAGGGTGCAGACATGATCGCGGGCCTTGCGTCCGGACCGGTTTTCGTTTTTCTCAGACCCATGGACAAGAACACCGGGACGGCCCGAAAAAGCCCGCGTGAGGAGCGTCTTGCCAGGGCGTTGCGGGATAACCTGAAGCGCCGCAAGGCGCAGGCGCGCGACCGTGCTGCCAAGCCTGCGGCGGAGGGCGGGGCCGACGGGGGATCTCGCCGTCAAGGCTGAGTTTTCGCCTTAATCCGCCCCCACCGGGGCCGCAATTGCGTTAGACTTAGAATTCCGCGTTCTGTTTGTTTGGGGGCTTGATGGATCGCATTCGCATCACCGGCGGACGGCCGCTGGAAGGCGTCATCCCGATTTCCGGCGCCAAGAACGCGGCCCTGCCGCTGATGATCGCCAGCCTTCTGACCGAGGACATGCTGATCCTCGAAAACGTGCCGCATCTGGCCGACGTGGTGCAGCTGCAGCGCATCCTCAACAATCACGGCGTCGACGTGATGCTGTCCGGCAAGCGCGCCGGCGACAGCGATCACGCCGGCCAGACCGTGAAGATTTCCGCCGCCAATATCGTCGACACCACCGCACCCTATGAACTCGTCTCCAAGATGCGGGCGAGTTTCTGGGTCATCGCCCCGCTGCTGGCGCGCATGGGCGAGGCCAAGGTGTCGCTGCCGGGCGGATGCGCGATCGGCACGCGGCCGGTCGATCTGTTGCTGATGGCGCTGGAACGCCTCGGCGCTTCGGTCGAGATCGAGGCCGGTTATGCGGTGGCGCGCGCGCCGTCGGGTGGATTGCGTGGCGGCGACATCGTCTTTCCGAAAGTCACCGTCGGCGGCACCCATGTTGCCGTCATGGCGGCATCGCTCGCGCAGGGCTCGACCGTGATCGAGAACGCGGCGCAGGAGCCCGAGGTCAAGGACGTTGCGGATTGCCTCGTCAAGATGGGTGCGAAGATCACCGGCGCCGGCACTCCGCGCATCGAGATCGAGGGTGTCTCGCGCCTTGGCCCGGCCCGTCATACTGTCGTCCCGGACCGGATCGAGACCGGAACCTATGCCATGGCGGTGGCGATGACCGGCGGCGATGTGATGCTGCAGGGCGCGCGGCCGGAATTGCTGCAATCGGCGCTGAACGTGCTTGAGCAGATCGGCGCGAATGTTACGGCGACCAACGAGGGCATCCGCGTCGCCCGGAACGGCGCGGGCCTGCAGCCGGTGGAGGTGACCACCGAGCCTTTCCCGGGCTTTCCCACCGATATGCAGGCGCAATTGATGGCGCTGATGACGAAAGCGAAGGGAACGTCGCGGATCACCGAGACGATCTTCGAAAACCGCTTCATGCATGTGCAGGAGCTGGCGCGGCTCGGTGCGCGGATTTCGCTCGACGGCCAGGAGGCGACGATCGAAGGCGTCGACCGCCTGCGCGGCGCGCCGGTCATGGCGACCGATCTGCGCGCCTCGGTGTCGCTCGTCATCGCGGCGCTCGCGGCGGAAGGCGAAACCATTGTGAACCGGGTCTATCACCTCGACCGGGGTTTTGAGCGGCTGGAAGAAAAACTTTCGGCCTGCGGTGCGCTGGTCGAGCGGATCAGCGGCTGAGCCAAACTGGGTGACTGGCCGCCCGGGACCATAAACCGGGCACGGCCCCCTTGCGGCATTATGGCGCTTTGCCTAACTAGCGGTCAGGGCGAATTGCGAAATTTAAGACCGACCCAAAAGGCCGTGTCATGGATCTGTTGAAGCTCATCGCGCTCGACCGCGAGGATCTCGAAATCGTTTCTGCGCATCTGCAGGATGCCATCGTCAAGGTCGGGGAAGTGCTCTGGCGCCCCAACGAGAACAGGGTCGTGATCGCGCTTAACCGCTTCGACTGGGAGGCGGCGGTCGGTGAAATCCCGGCCTGGCGCCGCCGGCGTGCGGCCTTGCGCTTCGACCGCGTGCTGTCCTGCAAATGCAGGAGCCTGGACTGCTCCGCCAAAGACCAGGTTCTGAATCTGCTCGCGGTGGAATTCGCCGAGACCGATGCGCCCGGTGGGGTCGTCACGCTGGCATTTTCCGGCGGCGGCGCCTTGCGGCTTGAGGTCGAGTGCCTGGAAGCCGAGGTCGTGGATCTTGGCCCGGTCTGGGAGACCGCGGCCTGCCCCGAGCACAAGACCATCGACGGCGAAATCGCCCGGGCCTGATCCCGGGCCCTTTGCTCCCGCCCGCGCACGTCATCCAAGCCGGGAGTCAGGCCCGCCCGGTGGGATAGGGCACCGTGTCGGTATGCTCGATTTCGAGCTGCACCAGCCGCTCCATCAGCCGCGCCTTGAGAGTGGCATGCTCCGGCTTGTCCCAGAGATTGTCGAACTCGCCGGGATCGGCCGCAAGGTCATAAAGCTCGCCCAAACCTGAATCCGACATCACCGTCATGCGGTAACGCTGATCCACGATCGTGTGCCAGCGCGGCATGTGATCGACGTCCTTGTCGTCCATCTGGTGTTCGTATTGCACGAAGGCACAATCGCGCACCGGTTTCCCCCCCGTTCCCATGCACGGCAACAGGCTCTTGCCCTGCATTCCCACATAAGGCGCAATCACGGCGCGATCGAGAATGGTCGCGGGGATGTCGATGGTCGATCCGATGGCATCGGTCGCCGCGGAGGCGGGCGCCTGCGGGTCGGACCAGATGAACGGTACGTGCAGGATGCTCTGATACTGCTCGCAGCCTTTCAGCAGCAGCCGGTGATCGCCGAGATGATCGCCGTGATCCGTGGTGAAGATCACCACCGTGTCCTCTGACGCGCCGGATGCCTCCAGCGCCTGCAAGACGCGGCCGATCGCGTCGTCGATGCAGGCGATCATCCCGCAGGTCAGCGCCTGCGCTTCCTGCGCCTCGCGGGCGCTGGTACCGATCGAACGCATGCCGTGCAGATTGGCCTTGCCGCTTTCGCGCTCGTCGAGCGCCTGCTGGACGAGCGGCGGCGGCGTCCAGTCGTTCCTGCGGAACGCTTCCGGCACCGGGAATTGCTCCGGTTTGTACATGTCCCAGTATTTGCCGGGCGGATTGAAGGGATGATGCGGGTCCGGGAACGAGACCGTCAGGAAGAACGGGGCGTCGTTCTTTTTGCGTGCCGCAAGCCAGGCCTGCGCGCGCTCGGCGAGATAATTGGTCGAATAGAGTTCCTCGGGGATGCGGGTGCGATAGGCCTGCGGCACGACGTAATCGTGCGGCGCGCTGTTTTCCGGCCCGAGCAAGGAGAGGGCGGCCGGATCCTTGGCGCGCAGCCACGCCCGGTAATCGCCGCCGACCGCGTCGCCATGGCCGGTGACGACCTCGACATGGCCGTAACCGTAGAACGGCGTTGCGATATGCGCACCCGGCTCCTGCCAATAGGCCGGGGCTTCCTGCCGATAGCGCTGGCCGGTCAGATCGATGCGCAAAGCCTGCCGCAAGCCGGGAGAGGGCTGGCGATAGCCCTCGCGCGGCGGCGCGGGATAGGACATCGCGGGCGTGCTGGTGAAGTTCTGCAGATGGCTCTTGCCGATCAGCGCGGTGTCGTAGCCGGCATCGCGCAGCAGGTCGACGAAGGTCACGGCATCCTGCGGCAGCGGGATGCCGTTGGTGCGGACGCCGTGCACCGCCGGCATCCGCCCGGTCATCAGCGAGGCGCGGTTCGGCATGCAGACCGGGCTCGCCACGTAGAATTTCCGGAACATTGTCCCGCGCGCCGCAATGGAATCGATATGCGGCGTGCGCAGGATCGGATGCCCGTAGCAGCCGAGATAATCGGCGCGATGCTGGTCGGTGATGAAGAGAATGAAATTGGGCGCAATCTTCGTCATGCCCCCGCAACCTAGACGGCGATAGCGGGAACGAAAAGTGGCATTCGCGCGCCACCCAAACCGAATCGCGCCTTCATGAGGCCATTCGGAAAGTGTTTAACGAAACGTTGGCATTTGCAGGCTAACGTTGTCGCATGCACGAAGCCGCGTGAGTCGGCCAAGTTTCGCGGGGGCCGGCCACGCCAAGACACGAACGAAAACGATGATCTACAAGCTCGCCGCCGCCCTGCAGTCGCTGCTCAAGCGCCTGACCGCCCACGAAAGCTATCGCCCCGAACGCCATTACATGCGCGGCCCCGGTCCCAAGGCGCGGGCTGCAGCGCAGCAACGCGGCTGACGAAGCGCCCGGGCACGCGCGGCCTTTGCCGCGATGGTCAGAAATCCAGGTCCGCGTAATGCGGCGCCGGCGGCAATGCGCCGGAGACCTCGGCAAGGATCGGCCTGAATGACGGCCGCGATTTCATCCGCGCGTACCAGTGCCGCGTGTGTTCGCTTTCGCTCCACGGCACGTCGCCGAGATAATCCACGACCGAGAGGTGAGCCGCGGCGGCCAGATCGGCGAACGTGAGACGGTCGCCCGCCAGCCAGTCACGCTGGCCGGTCAGCCAATGCAGATAGGCCAGATGGTAACGGATATTCTTGCGCGCCGCCCGCATCACATCGGTGTCGGGCGGACCGCCGCCCTGGTCGGGCGTCATGAAGCGCTTGTGCAGCCGCTCGGTGACCAGGGGCAGCGACACTTCCGCGGCGAACTTCTCGGCGAACCAGGCGAGCAGCCGCCGGGTCTCGACCCGCTGTTGCGGGGTGGCGCCCATCAGGTTGCGGTCGGAAATGCCGTCGCCGAGCGAGGCATGCATTTCCGAAAGAAACTCGGCAATGACATTCGGACCCGGAACCGGCGGGAAGCCCTCGGCGATCAGCACGGGGGTCTGACCGGCTGGGTTGAGGATCAGGAAATCCTCGCGCCGCTCCCAGACCCGCTCTTCGGCGAGGTCGGCGTCGAGGTCGAATTCGGCAAGCGCCAGCCGGACGAATCGGGAATGGGGACAGAACGGGTGGTGGAAGAGAGTCAGCATCCGGCCCTGCGAATCATGACGTTGCCGTCGCGGATATTGCGGTAAAAAACGGCAAAGTATTGTGTTATCGCAAATTCCGTTGCCGCAGGCGCAGGATCGGGCCACAACAGCCGCGACCCGGAACACGAACTGAACTGGGGTTGGGGCTTTTCCGCATGAGCGATCTCGTCAAGGCGGCGCTCCTCGGCATCGTCGAGGGCCTGACCGAATTCCTTCCGGTATCGTCGACCGGCCATCTTCTGCTGCTGCAGCGGTTCTTCGGCTTTTCCGACGATGAATTCGGCAAGACCTTCGTGGTGCTGATCCAGCTCGGTGCGATCCTGGCGATCCTGTCCATCTATTTCGCCAAGCTGTGGACCATCTTCATGGGGATGTTTCACGATCCCGGCGCGCGCCGGTTTGTGATCGGCGTGCTGGTCGCCTTCCTGCCGGCGGCGCTGGTCGGGGCGGCATTGCATTCGGTCATCAAGGATTATCTGTTCAACGCCTGGGTGGTCTGCTTCACGCTGATCGCGGGCGGTGCGGTCCTTTTGTGGATCGATCAGCTCGATCTGCGGCCGAAATACAACGATGCGACGCAGTTCTCGCTTCGGACCTACCTTATCATCGGCATCTGCCAATGCTTCGCGATGATCCCCGGCGTCTCGCGGTCGGGCGCAACGATCGTTTCGGCGATGCTGCTCGGCGCCGACAAGCGCTCCGCCGCCGAGTTCTCGTTTTTTCTTGCGATGCCCACCATGGCGGGCGCCTTCACGCTCGATCTGATCAAGAATCACGATCAGATGACCGCCAACAATGTCGCGCTGGTCACGATCGGCTTCGCCTGCTCGTTCGTTGCCGGCTTTATCGTGGTCAAGACCTTCCTCGACTATGTGTCGCGGCACGGCTTTGCGCTGTTCGCATGGTGGCGCGTGATCGTCGGCTCGATCGGCCTTGTGTTCCTCGCGATCGGTTTCTGACGGCGTCTGCAGCGCGCGGGGCCACCGCGTGCTGCAAGCGAACGGCGCGTTCAATCGGCTTTGAAGCCGGAAGACCTGATCAGCTTCGCCCAGCGCTCGGTCTGGGCCGCGATCTCGGCCGCGACCGCAGGGCCGGTTTGGGCGGGCACGTCGAAGCCGAGCGCCTCGAGCTTCGTCTTCACGTCGGGATCGGTATGGGCGGCCTTCGCCGCTTTCACATAGGTGTCCACGATCGCCTGCGGCGTGCCGGCCTTCAGGAACATGCCGAACCAGATCATGGTGGTGAAATCCGGATGGCCGAGCTCGGCCATGGTCGGCACGTTAGGCAGAAACCGCGACCGCTCCGGGCCGGTGACCGCGATTGCGTTCAGCTGGCCCGAAGCGATGTGCGGAATCGTGCTGCCAAGCTGGCTGAAGCCCATCAGCGCGTGTCCGGCCACGAGATCAGTGGTCTGCTGCCCGGACCCCTTGTAGGGAATATGCGCGAGGTCAAGACCGAATTTCTCGTTCATCTGGAAGCCGAGGAAATGCGACGGCGTCCCCGGACTAAAGGATGCATAGCCGAGCTTGCCCGGATTCTTTTTCAGATAGTCGATCAGCTCCGGCAGCGTCTTCGCCGGCACGCTCGGATGCGTCACCAGCACCAGCGGTGCTGATACGCCGCGAATGATCGGGACGAAATCCTTCATCGACCAGCGCAGCTTGGAATAGGCGCTCGGGTTGATCTCGGTCATCGACTGAGTGCCGATCCAGATCAGCTGGCCGTCGGCCGGTGCATCCACCACGGTCAGCGCCGAAAGATTGCCATTCGCGCCGGGCTTGTTCTCGATGATCATCGGCCGGCCAAGCGTCTTTTCCATGTGCTCGGAAGCGATGCGGGCATACGGATCGAGCACGCCGCCGGCCGGAACGCCAACCACCACGCGGATCGGTTGCGTCGCCGTGGTCTGTGCAGTTGCCACCGACATCAGCCCGGACGAAACCGGACCGAACGACGCCAGCCCGAATACAGCGGCAGCAAGTCCGGCGTGTTTCGCGAATCGCATGAAGACCTCCGCAGAATTCTGGACGCGATCATGCGACGCCGGGTCCGGAAAGGCCAGCAGCCGATGATGCAAGGTTCGGTCGAAAGATCCGGGGGATCAGGCGAAGCGACCGGTGCGGAACTGACCGGCGCGGCGGAAGCGCCACAGATAGCTCGGCACGATCGCCTCATAGGAGGCCGGCGTGATGCCGAGCCCCTGCAGGGTGCGGCCCTCGCGGATCGCTGCTTCGGAGACGACATTGTCGCTGCGCAACAATTCGACCTGATCCGGTGTCAGCGGCGGCTTGGGCAGGAACTGGAGAAACCAGGCCTGAATCTTGGCGAGCCCGAACGGCAGCGGCAGGAGCATCCGCGAGCGTTCGGTGACGGCGAGGATATATTCCATGATCTCGCGCAGGCTGCGGACTTCGGGGCCGCCAAGTTCATAGGTCTTGCCGCCCCCCGCGCCTGACTCCACGAGACCGGCAATGGCTTCGGCGACATCGCCGACAAAAACCGGCTGCAGACGTGTATGGCCGCCGCCGATCAGCGGCAGTGCCGGAAGAAACCGCGCCAGCGATGCGAACCGGTTGAAGAAATCGTCCTCGGGACCGAACACGACCGACGGCCGCAAGATGACGGCGCCAGGGACCGCGGCACGGACGGCGCGCTCGCCGCGCGCCTTGGCTTGCGCATACAGCGATGGCGAGTTTTCCTCGGCGCCGATCGCCGAGACATGAACCATCCGGGCGCCGTATGCGCTCGCCGCCAGCGCCACCTGCTCGGCGCCGAAATGCTGGACGGTCTCGAAACGCTGACGTCCGCGCTCGAACAGGATGCCGACCAGATTGATTACGACCGACGCGTCGCGCACCGCCGCTTCGACAGACGCCGGATATCGCAGGTTGGCCTGGACCGCGTGGATCTGGCCTACGGTGCCGAGCGGCTGCAGGAAACCGGCGAGCTCCGGCCGGCGGACGGCGACCCGGATGCGGTAGCGGCGCTTGGCCAGCGCCCGCACAACATGGCGTCCGAGAAATCCGGAGCCGCCGAAAATCGTGATCAGCGTGTCGGAATTGGTCTGAAGCGCCATAGAATCCGCCCTGAATGATGCCTGGCAAGCCGCGCGAGAGCCGCGCCGGACGTCCAAACGCGCGATCGGTGCGGGATACCGCAAGGATTTCGGCCTGTACAGCGGTCCCATCGTTGACAATGACGGACCCTGCCACTTATGTCTCTGCCCGTTGCCCAGGTGGCGGAATTGGTAGACGCGCTGGTTTCAGGTACCAGTGGTGCAAGCCGTGGAGGTTCGAGTCCTCTCCTGGGCACCATCCCAATCAGGTGGATGGGTTAAGCGGACATTTCCCGGATCGCTCAAGCGTATCCGGTCCGTTTGAAGGTTTCCTAAAAGCCACAGGCTAGACCGGGCCTCGTGCCGCAAATCTGCGGGCATGACCCGGAACGCAAAGCGCGTCGCATCGTCGCTCGCGCGAGCCTCCGGCTAATCCCTGCGATTGCATGTTTGGTCGGTCTTGCCTCGGCAGGTTGGAGCCATGCCCCGCTCGCGTCAGTCCCGCGCCAACGCGTCGCCGGAGGCCCAGCCCTTCGGATGGGCGTTGAACGACCAATCCTCCGTACGTCCCGGGAACGATGCGGCTTTCGCCTCTGCTGCGCCGGACGAATCGGTTTTCGATTGTGGTCTTGCGCTTGCTGAATTCGCCGACGCGTTCGTCTTTGCCGGGCCGTTGGGCGGAGCGCTGCGGCCAGAGCGCGGACCCGCATACGATGCCGACAATCTCAGTACGGCGGCCGCGAACCATCCGCAGAGCGAAACCGGTCCGATCGGCCTGACCGACGAATTCGGCGCGGCGACGGTCGGTCTGGCGCTGCGCCTTGACGATCAGGCCAGCAAGGCAAAGTCTTTCGAGACGTTTTCGTTCGCCGGATGGTCGGCCGGAACCGCGCCGTCGCAGTCGCTCGATGAGCTGCCGCTGCAGTATGGCGCCGGCTTTGCGCTGCAGATCGAGCCTTTCGCGTCCGGCATCCACGCGCTCGATTGCGCCGCAGGCGAGGGCAGCCGCAACGGCTTCGAAGCGGTCGCGGCGGATGCGGCCGCGGAGCCAGTGCCGTGCGTGTGCTGTGCCTTCACCTTTGATAGCGGTGGTCCGCTTCAGGAGACCGGCGACTATAATCTGTCGGGCACCAAGTGGGGATCGTCCGGGGCGTTGGGCACACCTGGCGGCACCGTCACCTGGAGCATCGCGGGCGCCGGATGGACCAACCAGACCGGAGTCGGCTTCTTCAGCGGCTCGACGGTGTCGCTCTCGAGCGTTTTCAACTTCGATTATGTGTCGGTGTTCACTCAGGCCTTTGCCGCCTGGTCTGCGGTGGCCGATATCAATTTCGTCCAGGTCGCCGATGGCGGCGGACATTTCGGCGTCGGCAGCGGCGCCTATATCCGCATCTGCGCCGGATTCATCGACGGCAATTACGGTGTGCTCGCCCGGGCCTTCTATCCGGCGACTGCGGGCAATCCGCAGAACTATGCCCATTCCGGGGACATGGTTTTCGACAGCGGCGAAACCAGCTTCTGGACCGCCAGCAGCCTGCTTGCGGTCGCTACGCATGAAATCGGTCACGCCATTGGGCTCGGCCATTCCAGCGTCAACAACTCGATCATGGCGCCCACTTACAACGCCTCGATCAAGACTCCGCAGGCCGACGATATTGCCGGTGCGCGCGCCATCTATGGCGCAGCGCCGGCATCGGCACCCAGCGACGATTATGCCGACCATCGCCATGACACGACGGCGCCCTTTGGCCAGGTCGCGGCCGGCGGCTCGTCGACCGGCAATCTCGAAGCGGCCGGCGATCGCGACTGGTTCCGGATCACGCTGACGGCCGGAATAACCTATGCATTCGAGCTCAAAGGCGCCGCCAGCGGCAACGGAACGCTCGCGGACCCGTATCTGTATCTCTACAGCAGCGCGGGCAATCTCATCGCTTTCGACGACGACGGCGGATCGCTTCAGGACTCGCGGATCGTTTACACCGCAGCCGCGTCGGGCACCTATTATCTCGGCGCGGCGGCTTATGACGATGCCGGTACCGGAACCTACCGGCTCTTCGCCAGTGCGACCAGCGAGACGGTGGACGGCGACGACAGCGACGACACGTTTGTCGCCACCGCGATGTCGGAAATCTTCATGGGATTCGGCGGCAGCGACACCGTGAGCTATGCGGGCCAGACCGGACCGGCTGGCGTGATCGTCAATCTTGCGGCGCCGAAGTCCAACACCGGCTTTGCCGCGGGCGACACTTATTTCTCGATCGAGAATCTGATCGGAACGTCGCAGAACGACCGGTTGACCGGGGACGCCGGCGACAACATCCTTGAGGGAGGCATTGGCGCGGACCGCCTCGACGGCGGTGCGGGCTTCGATACGGCGAGCTATCTTGGCGCCGCGAGCGGGGTGACCGTCAACTTGACCAAGCCGAAACTGAATGCCGGCGAGGCGGCCGGCGACACCTACAATTCGATCGAGCGCATTTTCGGCTCGCAGTTCGACGACATCCTGACCGGCGGCAAGGGCATAGAGGCCGTCATGGGCGGCGCCGGCGACGACATTATCAGCGGCGGCGCCAAGATCGACGAGCTGACCGGAGGCAGCGGCCGCGATACCTTCCTGTTCGCCAATATCAAGGAAGCCGGCGACGTCATTACGGACTTCACGGCGGCGGACGACCTGATCGGAATCGTCAGGAAGGGCTTCAAGATCAACGCGCTCGTCGACCACGGGGCGGGCGGCCTGCATGATTTTGCAAACGAGTATTTCGTCAGCAACGCCACCGGTCTTGCCACCGCCCTTGGACATGGCCAGTTCGTCTACAACCAGACCACGGATCAATTGCTGTGGGATCCGGACGGCGCCGGCAAGAAGGCGGCGGTCGTCATTGCCCGCTTCGCGACCGACGTGGATTTGACGGCCCAACACTTTGTTCTGATCTAGGCGGCCGGCGCGCGGTCCTGCTTCAAGTCCGGATTGCGGATTGACTGAGCGGGCGCATCGGTTGATATGCGCTCCATGATCATGGCCACGAGACCCGTATGACCATCCGCCTGCATCGCGGCGATCTGCCCGATCTGTCGCGCTATACGCACTCGGTGGCGATCGACACCGAGACGCTCGGACTCAATCCGCATCGCGACCGGCTCTGCGTCGTGCAATTGTCGCCGGGCGACGGCTCCGCGGATGTGGTGCAGATTCCCGCCGGCGGCTGCGAGGCGCCCAACCTGAAGCGGCTGCTCGCCGATCCGGCTATCCTCAAAATCTTTCACTACGCGCGCTTCGATATCGCCGTGCTCTCCAACGCATTCGGGGTGTGGCCGCTGCCGCTCTACTGCACCAAGATCGCCTCTCGCCTGACGCGAACCTATACCGACCGCCACGGGCTCAAAGATCTGGTGCGCGAGCTTCTCGGCCTCGATCTGTCCAAGCAGCAGCAATCCTCCGATTGGGGCGCCGAGGTTCTGACCGAGCCCCAGATTGCCTATGCGGCCTCGGATGTCCTCTATCTCCACGCCCTGAAGGACAAGCTTGACAGCCTGCTTGCGCGCGAGAGCCGGACCGAAATCGCAGAGGCATGTTTCCAGTTTCTGCCGCACCGCGCCCGGCTCGACCTGATGGGCTGGGCGGAGGAGGATATTTTTTCCCATTCCTGACGGTCCCGCCGTGCCGGGGCCATATTCGGACGCGATTTTCGGGCGCTCCGGGGTTAATATGCCGTCCGTTCACCCTCGATTCCGGGCAGGATAACGCATTCCGATGAACCGCATGCTCGCCGGACCGGAAAGTTGGGGCCAGCCCGGCCAGCCCGGCCAGCCAGTCGACGGGCCGCCGAAAGCGCTGATCGCCGGCGCGCGCCGGCACAGCCGCCGTGTGCGGTTTCTGCGCAAGGCGGTTCCTGCGGTGCTGGTGCTGTCGCTTGGGGGGCTGGTGCTTGCCAATTATCTCAATCCGGCGCGCTGGCTCAGGATTCCGACGGAATTCGGCACGCTCGTCATTTCCGGATCGAAGATCACGATGGAAGCGCCGCGCCTCGCCGGCTTCACCAGGGATCAGCGGGAATATGAGGTCACGGCGACGGCCGCGTCGCAGGACACGCGCAATCCGACCATCGTGGAAATGAAGGAGATTAGCGGCCGCATCGATATGCAGGACAAAAGCAGGGTCACACTCACCGCGGTCGAGGGCGTCTATGACACCAAGGCCGATTTGTTGCGGCTTAACCAGGAGATTCTTATCGTCTCGACCGCGGGCTATCAGGGGCGTCTGACGGAGGCCGACGTTGAGATCAAGAAGGGCCGGATCGTTTCGGAAAAGCCGGTTCAGATGAAAATGCCGCAGGGCACGCTCGACGCCAATCGTCTTGAAGTGACGGAGACCGGAGCGGTGATCCGGTTCGAGGGCGGCGTGGTCATGGTGCTGACGCCGGAAGCGGTCAATCGCGGCGTCCAGGGGGTGCAGCAGACGGCGCCGCAGCCGCAAGCGAGTGCGCAATGAGCGCACGCCGCGGGTTTGCCGCGCGATGGCCGATCGTCGCGCTTTCGGTGATTTGGTTTGTGGCTCCCGGGCTCGCGCAAGGGCCGGCAACTGCGCCGGCAAAGGGCGGCGCGCCCGCGTCCAAGGGCGAGACCGGCGTACCCAACGCGCTGCAGGGCTTTTCGCGCAACAAGGACGAGCCGGTCCAGATCGAGGCCGCGACTCTGGAGGTGCGCGACAAGGAGAAGATGGCGGTGTTTACCGGCAATGTCGTGGTGACGCAGGGCGACACGGTCATGCGCTGCAAGGAGCTGCGCGTCTTCTACGATCAGGATGAGCCGAAGGGCGGCACCGCGTCCAAGGGCGGCACCATGAAGGCGGCGCAGCCGGGACCGGGAGGCCGGCAGTCGATTCGCCGGCTCGAGGCGCGGGGCGGTGTGGTCGTCACCTCAAAGGATCAGACCGCGACCGGGGCGACCGGCATTTTCGAGATGAAAACCAATACCGTGACCCTGATGGGTGGCGTCGTGATTACCCAAGGCGCCAATGTTCTGAAGGGTGACCGCCTGGTGGTCGACCTGACCACCAATTTTGCCAAGGTCGAGGGCGGCCGGGTGCAAGGATTGTTTTCGACCGGCAGAGACGACAAGCCTGCGGCGTCGGGGTCTGGCAACGAGGGACAAAAGCCCGCCGTGCGGAATAAGCCGACCGCGCTCCCATCGCCGTCGCAGGCGGGGACCAACTGACCCCTCCCGGTGGTGTTCCGTTGCAACTGCCACTCCGTCGGATTATTTCGGTTGCGCGCGGCGGATCAGCCTGAAGGGGCGTTTGTGTTCGATTTCCTCTCGATATTCCGCCGGCGGCCTGGAAAAAAAGCGCGCAAGCGCAAAAACTCCGGCGCGTGGCGCGTCGAGCTTGAGAAAATCGGCGGCCTGGTCGGCAAGACGCCCGCCAAGCGCAATGCGCTCAGTCCGCCGCCGGTGCTGCAGCCCCCCATTCCCAAGGCCCTGCAGATTGAACCCCTGCGCGACGAGTTTCTGACCTCCGCTCCCGCGCGCGGAGCGAGCGAATGGCAGCATCCGCTGCATCCCGAGACCCTCGATCCTCCTGACCAGTTTCCACCCGCGCCCGGCCCGCGCGTCGGATGGCTGCCACCCGGGAAAGCGGCGCAGCCCGCAGCCCGGAGCGACGTGCCGCCGCGGCCGGAGCCGCGCTTCGTACCACCGCGGCCGCGACGGGAGCCGGCACACGCGCCAGAGCGGTGGCAGCCGCCGCTGCCGCACGGCTATCTGGCGGCCCATAGCGTGGAAAAGAGTTTCGGCGCCCGCAAGGTGGTCCGCGGCGCCAGCCTGTTCGTCCGGCGCGGTGAGGCGGTTGGGCTGC
>NZ_JBKBVB010000104.1:0-16054 GCF_046289595.1 Pseudorhodoplanes sp. | reverse complement strand
CGCGACACAAACCACCCAGTCCATCGCGGCGATCGGCGTTTCGGCAAGCGAAGCATTGCGCGGCGATGAGAATTGCAGCGCAAGATCGAAGCCGCGTTTGCCGAAATCCGTCGGTTGAAACCACACGTTCTCAAGAATGACCTGCACATGCAGCTTCGGATTGGCCCGCGCGAAGGCGATGATCGCATCCGACAGATGCAGGGCGCCGAAGGATTTCGGCGCGGCCATACGCAAGGTGCCCGCAGGCTCCGCCGGGGTTTCAATCAGGGCGCGTTCTTGGCCCTCGATGTCGCGGAAGAGCCGCTCGCAGAAGGCAAGATAGGCGCGCCCCTGCTCGGTCAGATTGAGCGAGCGCGTGGTGCGATGCAACAGCCGCACACCCAGCCGGTCTTCCAGCACGCCGACATGGCGCGACACCAAAGCGCGCGACAGGCCGAGCTGGTTAGCGGCCACGGTGAAGCTGCCGGAGCGCGCGACCCGCATGAAGGTTTCCATTGATCGCAGACGGTCCATCGCGATTGTTTACTCAGATGCAACAACGACGTTCACATTTATCGGCTTCTATAAACGAATGTCAAAGTGCTAGGCTTGACGCAACAACGCGGGCGAAAAGGCCCGATCAGGGACGGAACGCCATGAGCTTTACTCATCCGCTCGTTACCGCCAAGGCGGAACGTCATCATTTCCCGCCCGCTCAACTCGCTTTCGCGGAGACGAACGGAGATTCTTCACGCGCATGAACAAGCAGATTCCCTCCCCCCAGGGCGCCGCCAAGGTCGAAACGCCGGTACCGGCGGGCGTGAATGCGGCAGGCTTTGGCAGCGACGTGGTCGCCGAAACGCTGCGCGATCTGCAGATTCCCTATGTCGCGCTCAATCCGGGCGCGAGCTATCGCGGCCTGCACGACTCGCTGGTCAACTATCTCGGCAACGAGCGGCCAAAGATGCTGCTCTGCCTGCACGAGGAAAGCGCAGTGGCGATCGCGCAAGGCTATGCCAAGGTCACCGGCCGCGCCATGGGCGCGATCGTGCATTCCAATGTCGGGCTTATGCACGCCACCATGGCGATCTTCAATGCCTGGTGCGACCGCATGCCGGTCGTGGTGCTGGGCGCGACCGGGCCGGTCGATGCTGACAAGCGCCGGCCCTGGATCGACTGGATCCATACCGCGCGGGATCAGGGCGCGCTGGTGCGCGGCTATGTGAAGTGGGACGACCAGCCCGCCTCGCCTGCCGCCGCGCGCGAGGCGCTGATCCGCGCCACCAACATTGCCAATGCGCTGCCGCAGGGACCGGTCTATGTCAATCTCGATGCCGAGATGCAGGAGGCGAAGCTCGCAGAGCCGCTGCCGCCGATTGACGTGTCGCGCTATCGCCCGCGCATCGCAGCTGCGCCCGATCCGCAGGCGGTGACGGAAGCCGCCGAGCGTCTGCGGATGGCAAAACGCCCGGTGATTCTTGCCGGCCGCGCTTCGCGCCGGCGCGACGCCTGGGATGCCCGCGTTGCGCTGGCCGAGGCTCTGAATGCGCGCGTGCTCACCGACCTGAAGATCGGCGCGTCCTTTCCGACCGATCATCCCCTGCATGTCGGCGCACCCGGCATGCTCCTTCCTGACGCCGATGGGCTGGCAGCGCTCGCCGCGGCGGACGTGATCCTGAGCCTCGACTGGGTCGAGCTCGGCGGCGCGCTGAAGGCGGCAAAGTCGAACGCTAATGTGATCTCGGCCTCGCTCGACCAAAACATCCACAATGGCTGGAGCATGGATCATCAGGCGCTGCCGCCGGTCGATCTGCTCATCGCCGCCGATCCTGACGAGGCTGCGATCGCGCTGTCGCGTGCGATCGGTGCGCCGGCAAGACCGGCCGTATTGCCCGTTGCGGCTCGCGCCATGACGAAGCCTGCGGAGAGTGAGAGGCTACAGGTCGAGCATCTCGCCTATGCTGTGCGGCAGGCGGTCGGCACGCGCGAGGTCTCGCTGACCCACCTGCCGCTGTCCTGGAATGGCGCGTGGTGGCCGTTCCGGGATCCGCTGGATTTCCTCGGCTCGGACGGCGGCGGCGGCGTCGGCGGCGGACCCGGCATCTCGGTCGGCGCGGCGCTGGCGCTGAAAGGCTCGGGCCGGCTGCCGGTCGCAATCTGCGGCGACGGCGATTACCTGATGGGCGTCACCGCACTCTGGACAGCGGCGCATTACCGCATTCCGCTGCTTATGGTGATCGCCAACAATCGCTCCTTCTTCAATGACGAGTTGCACCAGGAGCGCGTTGCCCGCATGCGCAACCGTCCGGTGGAAAATCGCTGGATCGGGCAGCGCATGTCCGATCCCGATATCGATCTTGCCGCGATGGCACGCGCCCAGGGCGCCGAAGCCTTCGGCCCGGTCCGAACCGGCGAAGAACTTGCAGCCGCATTGAAAGCGGCGATCGAAGCGGTCGAAGGCGGCGCGGTGGCGGTGGTCGATGTGCGGGTCGAACCGGGCTATGCTCCGTCTATGACCGCGGTCATGACAAGAAAATCCGATTGAGCGCCGCCGGAAGCGACGCCAAAGGACGCCGCATAAAGAGCACTGTGGAGAGGCAACGCTTGGGGACAAAATGGCAGCAACCGTGACCGCAATCCGGCCCGCATCGGCACAATCCGGCGACGACAGCATCCTCGTCGTCAAGGATGTGACCAAGCATTTCCGCACCCCCGAAGGGGTCGTCACCGCGGTCGACGACGTTTCGCTATCCGTCAAGCAAGGCGAATTCCTTGCGATCATCGGTCCGTCCGGCTGCGGCAAGTCTACGCTGTTCAACGTGGTGGGTGGCTTGCTCGGCGATTACGAAGGCGAGGTCACGGTCGGCGGCGAGCGTATCACCGGCCCGCATGCGTCGGTTGGCATGGTGTTTCAGGAGGAATCCACTTTTCCCTGGCGGACCGTGATCGAGAATGTCTCGTTTCCGCTCGAAATCGAGGGCATGCCGAAGGCGAAGCGCCATGACAAGGCGCGGCATTTTATCAAGATGGTGGGGCTTGACGGTTTCGAGAACCGCTATCCGTCCGAATTGTCCGGCGGCATGCGCCAGCGCGTCTCGCTCGCCCGCACGCTTGCCTCCGAGCCGAAAATCCTGCTGATGGACGAGCCCTTCGCCGCGCTCGACGAGCAGACCCGGCTTCTCCTTGGCGACAAGGTGCTGCAAATTCAGCAGGAGCTGAAGCAGACCACGCTGCTCATCACCCACAATATCACCGAGGCCGTGCAACTGTCCGACCGGATCATGGTGATGACCTACCGGCCCGGCAAAATAAAGCGCATCGTCGATATCGATCTGCCGCGGCCGCGCACCTCCGAAATCGTCGGCAGCGACGCCTTCGGCCATTACGTTGCGCAGATCTGGGCTGACCTGCGCGAGGAGGCGAGCCGCGGTCTCTCCGACGACGAAAGCCGCGCACGTCTGACGCCGGGGCGGCGCACGTGAACGCGGCCGCCCTCGCCCGCTCCCGCACCGCGCCGATCCTCGTCGGACTGGCGACCGTCGCGGCGCTGATCGCTCTGATGCAGATCCTCGTCGAGACCGGCGTGCTCAACCGCTTCATCGTGCCGCCACCCTCCGATGTCTTCCGGGCTTTCGAGCGCGTCATCATGGAGGAGCAGATCGTCGACCGCTTCCTGCTGACGATGAAGGAATGCGTCTCGGCGGCCGCCCTGCTCGCGGTGTTTGGCATCTCCATCGGCACCCTGCTCTACAAGGTCAACATCCTGCGGCAGGCGACCGAGACCTGGGTCGCGGCCGCAGCCGCCGCGCCGACCGTGCTGATGTATCCGCTCTTCATGGTGATCTTCGGCCGCTCCGCCACCACCATCATCATGATGGGATTTGTTGCCGGGCTTCCGGCCGTGATCCTGAAAACCATCGAGGGCCTCTCAGGTACCAAGCGCGTGCTGATCAATGTCGGCCGCAGCTTCAATCTCACGCCCTGGCAGTTGTTCTGGAAAATCCAGTTTCCATCGGCACTGCCGACCATCTTCACCGGCTTCAAGCTCGGGCTGATCTTCGCCCTTATCAATGTGGTCGGCGTGGAGTTTCTGATCAATTTCGGCGGGCTCGGTCAGCTCATCAACGACCTCGCCGAACGCTACGATCTGGCCGGCACCTATGCCGCGATCTGCTTCGTCATCCTGGTGAGCGTTTGCTTCTTCATTGTCGTGGAGTGGTTCGAGCGATGGCTGACGCGGGCCGCCTGACACAAACGACCGAGATTCGCGGACCGGCGATCAGGCCGGTGACGCTGGTCCGTATCGTCATCATCGTTACCGTGCTGACGGGCTGGGAGGCGCTGGCGCGATCGGGCCTGCTTTATCAGGATGTCGTGCCGTCGCTGTTCGCCATCGGCAGGGCAATCGTGGCGCTGCTCACCAACCCGGAATATTACTGGCATCTCGGCGTCACGGCCTACGAGGTTGGCACCGCGCTGCTGATCGGCGGCCTCAGCGCCATCGTGGTCGGGCTCATCCTCGGTGGCAACCGCTTCCTCAGCCGCGCCTACGAGCCTTATCTTTATTATCTCGGTCCGACGCCGAAGATCATTTTCTTCCCGATCATGATCATGTGGTTCGGGGTTGGCCCGCCCTCCAAGATCGCGCTCGGCACGCTGTCATGCTTCTTCCCGATCGCACTGTCCGTTGCGGCCGGCATGCGCCAGATCGAGCCGGTGCTGATCCGCGTGGGAAAAAGCTTCCGCGCCAATCACTGGCAGATGGCAACCAAGGTCTATCTCCCGGCGATGCGCCATCCGATCATCAACGGCGTGCGGCTCGGCATGGGCGTCGCGCTGATCGGTACGCTGCTGGCGGAAACCAAGCTGTCGAACCGCGGCATCGGCTTTCTGATCATCCAGGCCTACAGCCTGTTCGACATGCCGCGCATGTACGCCATGCTGATTGTGCTATTTGTGCTCGCGATCGGTGCCAACGCCATCGTCGGCCGGCTCGGCGGCCTCGACAGCATCAAGCGATTTTAGCGGAGGCCTGGTCTTTCCGGGACGGCGCGCGAGCGCCGGCCCCGGAATTCAGGAAATGGCAAGAGGCAGCCGGCTTTGGCCTTCCGGATTCGCCGTTTCGTGGCGCCCCGGCTCTATATCTTCACGCTCTCCAGCGTCGCCGGATGGAATAGTTCTTCCGGGGTGACCAGCCGTGACGACAGCCCCTGCGCATGATGGTGCCGAAAGAACGTCTCCAGCACATGCCGGTTGGCCGGCACGCCATAGGACCAGTAATCGTCGCCCATCAGCGCCCGCGCCTGCATGATCCGCTCCTCGATAAAGGGCAGCGTCACCTTCACCGCCGACACATCGGCAAGCCGCTCCATCGCAATCGCCTTCGACTGCTCGAACGCCTTGAACACGGCGGCCGGCAGCCAAGGGTGCTTCTCGGCCAGCGTCTTGCGCACCCCGACGATATGCATGATCGGAAAGATTTTCGTGCGCCCGTAGTATTCCTTCGCAGCAGCCTCCGGATCGGGAAACAGCCAGCCGACATTGGGCGTGTCCGGCGGCAAGGCCGGCGCGCGCGGCGCCATGAAGGCGTCGATCTCGCCAGACGCCAGCATGCCGGAAATGGTCTTGCCTTCCGGGGCGTCTTCCAGCCGCACATTCTTCGGCAGGTTGAGCTTGATCTTTTCCGGCCGCCCGGCATGCGCGATGCCGCCGCGCACCCAGATCACGTCGGACGGTTTCACACCGAACTCGTCCTCGAGCAACGCCCGCGCCCAGACCACCGCGGTCAGCTGATATTCCGGCAGTCCGATGCGCTTGCCCTTGAGGTCCTGCGGCTTCTTGATGCGGTCGGTGCGCACATAAATCGAGGTGTGACGGAAGCAGCGCGACAGGAAGGCGGGGATGCCGACATAGGGAAAATTGCCGTCTGCAGTCTTGACCGTGGAACTCGACAGCGACAATTCGCAGATGTCGAAATCGACGGTCTTGAAGGCGCGAAAGAAAATCTCCTCCGGCGACAGCGTCATGAAAACCGGATCGACGCCGTCGATCTGCACGACGCCGTCGATCAGCGGGCGGTTGCGGTCGTAATCGCCGATGGCGACGGAGAGATTGAGCTTGGACATTCACTGATACTTTCTTGAGGCCGATGCGGCAGTCCTAGCCGATGTGATCAGCCCGCGCCACATCGAGCAACCGGAGTTGCACGCGCTCCGCGCCCTGCCAGCGGTCGACGGAAAGCGTGCCGGCCACATGCATCGCCTGCCCCCGCCCTGCCATCAGGGCGCGGCCGAGTTCGGTCTCGGCTGCGCGGAATGCCACCGCGTTGATAAAGGCGCCGTCGGCACTCCGCAGCCGCGCGCGGATATGCTGCCCGCCGGCCACATCGGCGAATGCGACGATATGCGCCGGCAGCGCGAAAACCGGCTCCGGATTGCCCGCGCCGAACGGACCCGCACGCATGATCTGCGCACAAAAGTCGAGGCTGGCCGCCGCAGCGCTCAGCGCCCCGTCGATCGCCAGCGCGTTGTCGCGCCGCGCCACGTCCACTGCATCGCCCAATTCAGCTTCGAGATAAGCGCGAAATTCGGCGAGCCGTTCGCGCCGGATGGTAACCCCGGCCGCCATCGCATGGCCGCCGCCCTTCTCGAGCAATCCGGCTGCCACCGCCTGCCGCACGGCGCGCCCGAGATCCACGCCGGCAATCGAACGGCCCGATCCCGTGCCGACGCCCCCGGCGCCGAGCGCGATGGCAAAGGCAGGACGGCCGAATTTCTCCTTCAGCCGCGCCGCCACCAGGCCGACGATGCCGGGATGCCAGCCCTGCGCCGCCGTGACGACCACCGCGCCTTTCTCCTCCAGACCGAGCGAAGCCAGCGCCTCTGCCTCGGCTTCGGCCAGCATGTGAAGCTCCATCGCCTGGCGCTCGCGGTTGAGGCGGTCAAGTTCGGCCGCGATGCGTCCGGCTTCGGTCGCGTCCTGTTCGAGAAGCAGAGTGGCGCCGAGATCGGCGCGCCCGATGCGTCCGCCGGCATTGATCCGCGGCCCGAGCAGAAAGCCGAGGTGATAGGGCTCGGGCGGACCGTCGAGCCGCGCGGCATCCATCAGCGCAGTGAGGCCCAAATTCTCGCGCCGTCGCATTGCAATCAGGCCCTTTGAGACGAAGGCGCGGTTCAATCCATTCAGCGGCACGACATCGGCGACCGTGCCGAGCGCGACCAGATCGAGCGCGCCAAGCAGATCGGGCTCGCTGCGCGGGCCGTCGAAAAAACCGCGGCGGCGCAATTCGCGGTTCACTGCGACCAGCGTCATGAAAACGAGGCCAACCGCGGCGAGATGGTTGAGACCCGAGAGATCGTCGAGCCGGTTCGGATTGACGATGGCCAGCGCCGGCGGCAGCACCGGATCGCATTGGTGGTGATCGATCACCACGGTATCGAGGCCGAGCCGCTTCGCTTCGGTCAGCGGCTCCGTGGATGTGGTGCCGCAATCGACGGTAACGAGCAGCGTCGCGCCGCGGTCGGCCAGCGCGCGGATTGCATCGACATTGGGCCCATAACCTTCGAACAGCCGGTCCGGAATATGGATGATCGGATCAAGTCCGACATGGCGGAGATAGCGCGCCAGCAACGCCGATGAGGTCGCCCCGTCCACATCGTAGTCGCCGAAAATCGCCACGCACTCGGATCGCTGAATCGCGTCGGCGATGCGGGCGGCCGCTTCGCGCATGCCGGTCAGCGTGTCCGGGTCCGGCATCAGGCGCTTCACCGTCGGATCGAGATAGCTCTCGGCATCGGCTGCATTCACGCCCCGGCCCGCCAGAATGCGCGCCAGCATCTCCGGCACGCCATGGTGTTGTGCGATGGCGAGCGCTAGCGCATTGCCGCGCGCGTCCAGCCGGTCACGCCAGGCAAGGCCGCGCACCGATTTTTCAACGCCGAGAAAAAAGCGCGGCTGCGCGTCCGGCAGTGCGGAAAAAGCTGGCAAGGCCAAGGACATCGAGGACCGATTCGGCTGTCACAGAAGAGCGGACGATATTGAAGCAATCCGCATGGCCAAGCCAGCAGATCGTCGCCCAGGACACGCTTACGGTTTTTCAGGCCGGCTCTTGCGCCGGTCCTGATCGGGGCTCAGTCAAGGTGAAACTTGTCGAACTGCCGGTGCTCGGCGCGGATATAGCGCACGGTGCCGGTGACCGAGCGCATCACCACCGTCTCGGTCTCGATGATGTTCTTGCCGAATTTCACGCCAGACAGCATGGCGCCCGAGGTGACGCCGGTCGCGGCGAACAGGCAGTCGCCCTTCACCATGTCCTCGATCTCGTATTTCTTCTTCGGATCGGTGATGCCCATCTTCAGCGTGCGCTCGCGCAAGGCCTCCGAATCGATCACCAGCCGCGTTTGCATCTGCCCGCCGATGCAGCGCAACGCCGCCGCCGCCAGCACGCCTTCCGGGGCGCCGCCGATCCCAAGATAGATGTCGATCCCGGTTTTGGGTTCGGCACAATGGATCACGCCTGCGACGTCGCCATCGGAGATCAGGCTCACCGCAGCGCCGGTCTTGCGGACCGCCGCGATGATGTCGGCATGGCGCGGCCGGTCCAGCAGGATCGCGGTGATCTCCGAGGGCTTGACACCCTTGGCCTTGGCGAGATTGACAATGTTTTCTTCGGGCGGCGCATCGAGATCGATCGTGCCTTTCGGATAACCCGGCCCGATTGCAATCTTGTCCATGTAGCAGTCCGGCGCATGCAGCAGCGTACCGGCATCGGCCATCGCCAGCGTCGCGATCGCGCCCGGCATATTCTTGGCGCACAGCACCGTGCCTTCCAACGGATCGACCGCGATATCGACCTTGAAGCCGCCTTTATTTCCGACCTTTTCGCCGATGAACAGCATCGGCGCCTCGTCCATCTCGCCTTCGCCGATCACCACCGTGCCGTCGATCGGCAGCTTGTTCAGCTCGCGACGCATCGCATCGACCGCCGCCTGGTCCGAGGCCTTGTCGCGGCCATGACCGCGCAGGCGCGCCGCCGACACCGCCGCGCGTTCGGTCACGCGCACGATCTCAAGGGAGAGAACGCGCTCCAGCACCTGATTGGGTGCCACGGTGATCGTCGACGCCATATCGCTGCCCCTTCCCGCCGGCACGGCCGCCGACATTCGTTACCCGTTGTGTTCTATCGGTTTTTCTCGATGCGGATCAATTGCGGCTCGCCGGAGATCACCCTGTCGGCCTTCACCGCGTCGAGCGCGCGCCGAACCGCGTCTTCGGTGGTCGCATAGGTGATCAGGATGACCGGAACCGGCCCGGCGGCGGTCTTGGCGTCGCTGCCGCCCTGCGGGCCGATATGGCGCTGCACAATCGATTCAAGCGAGATGTCCTGCTCGGCAAGCCGCGTCGCGATGGTGGCGGCAGTGCCCGGCTTGTCGACGGCGAGAAGCCGGATGTAATAGCCGCCTTCATGCAACTGCATCGGGGCCTTGCCGGCGACCGTGAGGCTATCCGTCGCCCGCCCGAATGGAGCCACGCGCAGCCCGCGCGCGATATCGCCGATATCGGCAACAACCGCAGACGCCGTCGCCAGCCCGCCTGCGCCGGGCCCGACCAGGGTGATCGGCGCGATGCCCTCTGCGTCGACCGTCACCGCATTGGTGACGCCCATCACCTGAGCAATGGCGGAGTCCTTGGGCACCATGGTCGGGTGCACGCGCTGCTCGATGCCGCTCTCGGTTTTCACCGCAACACCGAGAAGCTTGATCCGGTAGCCGAGTTCGTCGGCCGCCGCGAGATCGGCGGGCGCGATCGATGAGATACCTTCGACATAGATCGAGTCCGAATCGACCCTGGTGCCGAAGGCGATCGAGGCGAGGATGGCGAGCTTCTGCGCGGTGTCGTAACCCTCGACGTCGAAGGTCGGATCGGCCTCGGCATAGCCGAGCCGCTGTGCGTCCTTGAGACATTCGGCGAAGGACAGCTTCTCCTGCTCCATCCGCGTCAGGATGTAATTGCAGGTGCCGTTCAGGATGCCGTAGATGCGCGCGAAGGAATTGCCGGCGAAGCCCTCGCGCAGGGTCTTGATGATCGGGATTGCGCCGGCGACCGCGGCCTCGAAATTCAGCGCCACGCCGTTCCTCTCGGCGAGTTCTGCAAGCGCCAGACCGTGCTTGGCCAGCAGCGCCTTGTTGGCGGTCACCACCGATTTCTTGGCCTTCAGCGCCGCCCCGATTGCGGCCTTGGCTGGATCGCCCTCCCCGCCCATCAATTCGACAAAGACATCGATGCCGGGATCCGAAGCGAGCGCCACCGGATCGTCGATCCAGCGCGTGCCTGAGAGATCGACGCCGCGATCCTTGCCCTTGTTGCGTGCGGTGACAGCAACGATCTCGACCTTGCGCCCGCTGCGCGCAGCAAGCTGTTCGCCGCCAATCAGCCGGACAACCGAAGCGCCGACAGTACCTAAGCCGGCAAGACCCACCTTGAGGGGCGCGACCATGTCCAGATCCAATAACGCGTGAGTTTTGTGCTAGCGCCGGGTGGCGTTGGCGAGCGGGACGACGTTGTGCAGCTTGTCGATCCCGGTATCGAGGAAGCGGCGGATGTTGCGCGCGGCCTGGCGGATGCGCTGCTCGTTTTCGACGAGCGCGATCCGAACATACTCGTCGCCATGCTCGCCAAAGCCGATGCCCGGCGCGACCGCGACATCGGCCTTTTCCACCAGGAGCTTGGCGAACTCGACCGAGCCCATGCCGCGGAACGGCTCGGGCAGCCTGGCCCAGGCGAACATCGAGGCCGCAGGCGACGGTATGTGCCAGCCGGCGCGGCCAAAGCTGTCGACCATTACGTCGCGCCGCTTCCGATAGATTTCGCGCATTTCTCGGATGCAATCGTCCGGGCCGTTGAGCGCCGCCGTCGCCGCCACCTGCACCGGCGTGAAGGCGCCGTAATCGAGATAGGATTTCACCCGGCCGAGTGCGGCGATAACGCGGTCGTTGCCGACCGCAAAGCCCATGCGCCAGCCCGGCATTGAGAAGGTCTTCGACATCGAGGTGAATTCGACGGTGACGTCGATCGCACCCGGCACCTGCAGCACCGACGGCGGCGGATTGTTGTCAAAATAGACCTCGGCATAAGCGAGATCGGACAGGATTAGAATCTCGTGCTTCTTCGCGAACGCCACGAGGTCGCGGTAGAAATCGAGGCTTGCGACGCAGGCGGTCGGGTTGGCTGGATAACAGGCGATGACCGCGATCGGTTTCGGGATCGAATGCACCAAAGCGCGCTCCAGCGCCGCAAAGAAATCCGGATTTGGTTCGGCAGGAACCGAACGAATCACACCGCCAGCCATCAGAAATCCGAAGGCGTGAATCGGATAGCTCGGGTTGGGAACCAGCACGACGTCGCCGGGCGCGGTGATCGCCTGCGCCACATTGGCGAAGCCCTCTTTGGAGCCAAGCGTGGCCACAATCTGGGTTTCCGGATTGAGCTTCACGCCGAAGCGGCGCTCGTAATAGGCCGCCTGCGCGCGTCGCAGCCCGGGAATGCCTTTGGAGGCCGAATAGCGGTCGGTGCGGGGCTTGCCGAGGGTTTCCTTGAGCTTTTCGATCACATGCGCCGGCGCCGGCAAATCCGGATTGCCCATGCCCAGATCGATGATATCGGCGCCGGCGTTGCGGGCGGCCGCCTTGGCGCGATTGACCTGCTCGAACACATACGGCGGCAGTCGGCGGACGCGGTAGAATTCATCCATGGAAGCAGTCCTTGGCGCCAAGCTTCGTCAGAGGCCCTTCGGGCAATCCCCGTGCCGGAAACGGGAGTTTTCGTCGATTCAAATGGCCGGCCAATGCCCTGCTTTTATCACGGGCGCGGGGTTGCGCCAGTGGTCTGGGGCGGCAACGGCCATGGCGGCATTCCGGCCGGGGGCGACGCGGTTCCGCCCGCTGGGATCGCGGCCTGACCGGCCGCCGCGCCGCTTGCCTGACCCGGCTTTTTCTTTTTCTTGTCTCTGCCGCTGCCTTTGCCGGCCTTTTTGCCCGTCTCGCCAGACTTCGCCTGCTTTTCGGCCCGCGCCTTTTCGCGCGCAATGTTTTTCTGCTGGTTGGGCTGGCGGTTTCGAATAGCGATCAGATCTGCCTCCAGCCGCTTTTGCTGCTCTGCATCAAGAAGCGCCGATGCGCGCTGCGGCGGCATTTCGTGGACTGCTGGAAAGTCAGGCGCCTGCGCGGGACGCGCCGGGGCATTCGCCGGCAGACCACCGATCTCCTGCGGGATGGCGTCGATCTGCGCGGTGGAGCAACCGGACACCGACATCGCCAGCGCCACCACCGCGCAGCGAAACAGGCGGCCCGGCACGGGAGATGCATCCTCCATGCAGCGGTTCATGCGGCGATTTGGCATCTGCGGCATCGTTCTGACGGGAAAGTGAGCGCGTAACTGGCTAATATGACCAAAGCAAGGATGAAAGAATGGGCGGTTAACGTCCATACCTGTCACAGGCGCCGTCCAAAGACGGTCATCTTGCGGGAGGAAACTGCGGCCGGCGCCTGTGGCCGTGGCAGGATTCGAGTGGGGCAATGAACAAAGCGCCGGACCGGCTGGCTGTGGCAGAGGCGACGAGCGTCGATATCGAACGCTTCGCCGCCAACGTTGCGCGTCTTGTCGAACAGAGCGGCAAGGCGCTCGCCGCCTATCTCAAGCCACGCGAAGAAGGCAAGGCGACGATCGACTATCCGGACCAGATCCGCGATGCGATCAAGACGCTCGGCCAGGTTCTGGAATATTGGCTGTCCGATCCGCAGCGCGCGGTGGAATTGCAGCGCCGGCTCGGCGCCGCCTATCTCGAATTATGGGGCAGCGCGGTCCGCCGCATGGCGGGGGAGCCGGCCGAGCCCGTGGTGCAGGCCGATCCGAAAGACAAGCGGTTCGCCGATCCGGAATGGTCGAACAACCAGTTCTTCGACTTCCTCAAGCAGCTCTATTTGCTGTCGACAAACTGGGCCGAGCAGCTGGTCGCCGAGGCCGAGGCGCTCGATCCTCATACCCGTCAGAAGGCCGAGTTCTATATCCGCCAGATCGCCAATGCGCTGTCACCATCGAATTTCGTCCTGACCAATCCGGAATTGCTGCGCGAGACCTTATCGTCCCATGCCGAGAATCTGGTGCGCGGCATGGCGATGCTGCGCGAGGACATCGACGAGCGCGGCAATCTCAAGATCCGCCAGTCCGATCCGACGAAATTCGAAGTCGGGCGCAATCTCGCGCTCACCCCCGGAAAGGTGATTTTCCAGAACGAATTGATGCAGCTCATCCAATATGCACCGGCGACCGAAACGGTGCTGAAGACGCCGCTGCTGATCGTGCCGCCCTGGATCAACAAATTCTACATTCTCGATCTCACGCCGGAGAAGTCCTACATCAAATGGTGCGTCGATCAGGGCCTCACGGTTTTCGTGATCTCCTGGGTCAATCCCGACGCGCGGCTCGCCCAGAAGGGCTTCGCGGAATATATGCAAGAGGGCCCGCTGACCGCGCTCGACGTGATCGAACAGGCGACCGGCGAGAAGGAAGTGCATGCGGCGGGTTATTGCGTCGGCGGCACGCTGCTCGCCGTCACCCTCGCCTATATGGCGGCCACCAACGATTCCCGGATCAAGTCGGCGACCTTCTTTGCGACCCAGGTCGATTTCCGCCATGCCGGCGACCTCAAGGTTTTCGTCGACGAGGAGCAGCTCGAGGCGCTGGAAGCGCGGATGCAGGAAAAGGGTTATCTCGAAGGCACCAAGATGGCGACCGCGTTCAACCTGTTGCGGTCGAACGATCTGATCTGGCCTTATGTCGTCAACAATTACCTGCGCGGCAAGGCGCCTTTCCCGTTTGATCTCCTGTACTGGAATTCCGACGCGACCCGCATGCCGGCCGCCAACCACTCGTTCTATCTGCGCAATTGCTATCTCAACAATGCGCTCACCAAGGGCAAGATGACGGTCGCCAATGTCGCGCTCGATCTGAAGAAGGTCAAAGTGCCGATCTACAATCTGGCGACCCGCGAGGATCATATCGCGCCGGCCAAATCGGTGTATCTCGGCTCGAAATATTTCGGTGGCCCGGTGCGCTTCGTCCTGTCCGGTTCAGGCCATATCGCGGGCGTGGTCAACCCGGTGGCGAAGGGCAAGTACCAATACTGGACCGGTCCGAAGCCCACCGGAACCGACGTCGAAGCCTGGATAAAAAAAGCCAAAGAGCATCCGGGCTCGTGGTGGCCGGACTGGTTCGAATGGATCAGGGCGCAAGGCGATGAGCGCGTACCCGCGCGCGAGCCGGGCGGCGGCGTATTCAGTCCGATCGAGGATGCGCCAGGCAGCTATGTGAAGGTGAAATCCTGAGCGCGGCCGCAGACCTGCCTCCACCAATGCACCTGAAACGGGCACCGGCATGCATGCGCCCTATCGGTCAAATTGAGCGGCGGCTATAGTCGGAGCAGTTGGGGAATCGCGGGAGGCGAGCGTGCTGGGCGAAATGACGGGGCAGCTTTCGAAGGAATTGTTCTGGCTGACAATGACCTGCCTGCTGACGCTGGTGGTCTGGCTGCCCTATGTGCTCGATCGCATCATGGTCCGCGGATTGTGGGCGACCTTGGACAATCCCTCGGCCAAAGACAAGCCGCAATCACCCTGGGCGCAGCGGCTGTACTTCGCCCACACCAACGCGGTGGACAATCTCGCCGTATTCGCACCGCTGGTTCTGATCCTGAACACGCTCGACATCTCGACCCGCACCACCGCCATCGCCTGCGCGGTCTATTTCTGGTCGCGGCTCGCGCATGCCATTGTCTATGCGCTCGGCGTGCCAGTCCTGCGCACGTTGGCCTTCACCGTCAGCTTCCTGGCCCAGGTCGTATTGGTGCTGGCGATCTTCCGGATCGTGTAGACTGCGAAGGACCGCCCGGCCTGGCGGCCCTTCGTTTCGATTTTCGTATCAAAACGCGCGCGTTACGAGGCGAGCTTCACCGGGATTTTCAGATAGTGCACGCCGTTGGATTCCGCCGGCGGAAACTTGCCGGCGCGGATATTGACCTGAATCGACGGCAGCAGCAGCACCGGCGCAGCCAGGGTTGCGTCGCGCTTCTCGCGCATCGCCACGAACTGGTCCTCGGTGACGCCTTTGCCGACATGCACGTTGTTGGCGCGCTCCTCGCCGACTGTGGTCTCCCAGGCATAGGTGTCGCGGCCCGGCGCCTTGTAATCGTGGCACATGAACAGCCTCGTCTCCGGCGGAAGCGCCAAGAGCTTCTGGATCGACCGGTAGAGTGTGCGGGCATTGCCGCCTGGAAAGTCCGCCCGCGCGGTGCCGTAATCGGGCATGAACAGCGTATCGCCGACAAACACCGCATCGCCGATCTTGTAGGACATGCAGGCCGGGGTGTGACCCGGCGTATAGATCGCCTCGACCGTGAGATTGCCGATCTTCAATGTCTCGCCGTCGGCGAGCAGCCTGTCGAACTCGCTGCCGTCGCCCGACACATCGTCGGCATTGAACACCGGGCGAAAGATGCGCTGCACATCCTTGATGTGCTCGCCGATCGCGACCTTTGCGCCCGTCTTGGTCTTGATATACGGCGCGCCTGACAAATGGTCGGCATGGGCATGTGTCTCCAGCACCCAGGCGATGGTGAAGCCTTTGTCTGCGGCATATTTCAGGATCGCGTCGGCGGAACGCACATCGGCCTTGCCGCTCTTGTGGTCATAGTCGAGCACCGGGTCGATCACCGCTGCCTGTCTGGTCTGAGGATCGGCCACGAGATAGCTCACGGTATTGGTGGGTTCGTCGAAAAAGGCCTTGATTTCCGGCGTGGTGGTCATGGCTGGGTCTCCTTGATGGATTACGGTCGTTGCTGCCTTGACAAATATATTCATGCATTCTAATTTAGCAATACGTAATATAAGAACCCAAGGCAAACCGATGGCCGTCCCGGCAGCCGCGATGGAAATTCTGGAACAGCGCGCAGGCGAAGCGGCGCAGCTTCTCAAGCTGCTCGCCAACGAAACCCGCCTGCTCATCCTCTGCCGCCTCGTCGCAA
>NZ_JBKBVB010000103.1:0-16077 GCF_046289595.1 Pseudorhodoplanes sp. | reverse complement strand
CGCAGCCGCGCCGGCGAAGCGATGGTTTCGGTGCGGCGCTCCTCGCCCGGCGCGCTCCGTCGCATATCGGCCGGTGTTTCGTCCCAGTGCACCCGACGATGCAGGACGCTGCGCGCCTCGCTCCGGTCAGCGGCGCGCCAGATCGAAACCAGGTGATGCGCGGACGGCTCCGGCAATTGCAGGAACAGGTCCGAGAGATCGAAGACGCGGTTGACCGAATGTCCGATCGCCGGATTGAGCGACATCAGGATGCGCTGAAAAACGTCGGTTGGCATCACCAGCGCCCTGGCCGAGACGACGAATGGTTCGCCTTCGGCATCGGTCACGATGCGGCGGGCGAGGGCGCGCGAAATGCCGAGGCCCTGCTGCAGCAGGGTGGTGAATTCCTGCGCGCGTCCGGCGAGCGCGGCCTGTTCGAGATAGCGGATGATATTGGTTTCCTGGGCGAGCGGCACATCCTGGTCTGCCACCGGCTCAAGGCTTGCGAGGATCAGGCGGCGCTCCTCGGATGAGGCGGAGAAGAAAGCCTCGCGCTGCGCGATGTAGTCGATGGCGCGGATGTCCGGCGCGGGCGCGGGCTGCACCTGCGGCGCCGTGTGCTGGACGGCGGGCGCGGGGGCGGCGGGTGCCGGCGGCTCGAACAGGCCGAGGTCGTCGTCGAGCGAGGTCTCTGCGAACAGTTCGACACTGCCCTGCGGCGTTTGCTTTTGCGGCCGTGCTTCCATGCGCTCGAGCCGCTCCAGGACCAAGGCGGGCGCGTCGGGATGCGTGCGCAGCCGCGCTGCCACGGCGGCGCAGGTCGCCTGGTCAACGACCTCGATCAGGCGCAGCGCCAGCTCGGTGAAATGCTGCTCCTCCTGAGGCGTATGGGGCATCTTCTGGATGTACAGATCGGTCAGAACCCGCAGCAATGTCGGCTTGATGTCGACGCCGCTGCGTTGCGCAAGGCCCGCAAGGCCGGTCAGGTTGTCGAGATTGTCGAGAGTAAGACGTTGCACGTGAGGCCACCCGGAGCGTTCTTCCGGGCGTCACCCTATCCAACGCGCGTTAGCGGACCGTTAACCTTGAGCGTTTCTTAATCCGCCCGAAGGCGGCGTCGCTGCGAAGCGGAGGGTGGGGCGAATCATGGGCGTGGTGATCGAATTCCCGACAGGCAATGCCGGAGCCCGGACACGGCCGTCAGGCGCCGGGAAGAGCCGGTGTGAAGTGGTGATTCTTCCGGTCATTCGCATCGATCGTTACGGCGATGCGCCGGCCAAGAGGCCGGTGCTTCACCCGGCGAATGGCGGCGAGCGCGGCAACAAGCGCCGCAAACGGGCGTCGCGGTCGTGAAGCTGCACAAGGTCCGCGTCCTGCTCTGTCTTCCGATCATCGGTTGTCTCAATACCGATTTCGGCCGGGTGCGGCCGACCCTGCGCTCCGACGACATTCACCGCTGGATGGGCCCCGCCGTCACCGAGCGATACGGCGAGGCGGAATCCGCTTTCCCGCTGACCGACGAGGAACGGACGCTGCGCGATCTCGCCTATCCGCTGATCGAGCCGCCCTACGACCGGCAACGCTGGTACAGTGTACTGAACGAATACGGCCTGTCCGGCATGTTTCTGCAGACCTGGTGGTATTACGACCAGGCCGCCTATACGGCGGAAATGTTCGCCGTTCCCGCACGCTCGACCGAGACCTATTATGCGCGGCTCATTCGCGACATCCGTAACGACAATGTCCGGATCGGGCCGTTCGCGCGGGTGGCGCGGGTGGTGTCGGATATGGATGCCCGGCGCGACAAAGCCTTGCGCTATGTCTCCAATCTCGGCAATCGCGAGCACGGCAATGCGGTCGCGCGCATGACCGAAAATGCGCTGATCGCGCGCTGGGTTCATCAGTCCCTGATGGAACGGACCTACGCCTACAACTTCGCGCTCGAAAAGCTTGTCGTTATCGCACCGTCGCCGCAGGCCGCCGAAGTCGAGCGCCAGCTCAATCTGATGCGCGCCAATATTGCCGAGGCAGCGCTGGTACCGCGCGGCTCGATGGGTCCGTGGCTGCCGAAAGCGGCCGCATCGGCAGCTCCGCCGGTCAGCAAATAATTCTCGCAGCTTACAGCGGCTGCGGCTCGCAGCGCGCGCCCGCAAGCGCGGCGACCGCCGCCGTCATCATGCCGGGCTCCGGCGCCAGCGCACGGATCACGATCAAGCCTCGCAGCGTGGGGGATTCGACGATCAGGCGATCCGCCGCTGCGATGTCCTCGTCGTCCGGAAGCTGGGCGCGTTGCGCCGCGGTCATCAGGTCAAGCTCGATGGTACGGCGGCCGGCGGCACGATCGTTGATGGCGTAATAGGCGATGTCCTGGTCGGTGTAGAACGTGACCGAGGTATAGGCCGGACTGACCGGCGTCGTCAGCTTCAGCGGCGCCTCCCGCAGATCGTAGCGGCAAACCGCGGCGGCAAAGGCCGGGTCCATGAACGGCAGCGCCAGGTTTCCGGCTGCCGGGACCGGCAGCGCCAAGACCGAATTGACGGGCGCGATCGCCGAGAGCCGCGCATAGGCATGCTGCGTGGCGGTACGCGGCAGGTAAAGAATCGTGGCGAAATGCACGATGCCGCCGAGCAGCAGCCCGCTCGCGATCCACATCAGCCAGCGTGTCATGCCGGTTGCCTCGGACAGGGTCTCATGCGCACGACCGCACCTTGATCGTGGGCATCGGCGTTTCCCGGCCGGTTCGTGTCGCGACCCCGACCGGCGAGTCGTAAAGGCGAAGGATCAGCACATAGCGCTCGATGCCGCCGGTCGGCAGCCAGTTTCCGGCGCGGGCGCGCGGCGCAACCGCAATCTCGATGGCGCCGTCCGATTTGCGCACCACTTCCTGGCTGGTGAAGCCGTGGCGGTTCAGCGCATTGCCGACCAGTTGGCCGTCCTCGTCGTAGAGCGTCAGCGTCCAGAACCGCGCCTGCGGGGTGATGCCGGTCAGTTCGACATCGCAGCGGCCATCCAGCACCGCGCCATCGTCGTCGCGCGTCGCCATGAAGGCGATGCCGTCGCCGGCGCCGACCGGGAGTTCCCCGCTGCGCACGATCAGCGCGCGGGCGTAAGGGTCGATCTCAGCGGTGCCGATGCGCGGCCAGGCGGTCCACGGTCCGACCGACAACGCGCCGAAAGGCGGCCCGCCCTGCAAGGTGTACAGGGTCGCGCCTAAGCCGACGGATGCCGCGACCGCGAATGCCAGCAGCAATCCGATGAGCAAATGCACGGTAAATCCCGGCCCGGAATGAGGTCAGGCGAAGCGATAGAAAATCGCCTCACGGCTTGTCAATTGCCGCGGACGGGGCGGGCGGCCCCGTCGGTGGCTGCAACAACGCCGTCGCGGCTTCCTGAGGCCGCGGGCGTTTGCGGCGATGTCTCGGCGGTGCGGTCGGCGACGGCCGGCGGGGCGAGCGAACGGCTCGCCTCCTCGAGCGCGCGTTCGATGCGGACCAGAACGTCGGCGCCCTTCTTGGTGAGCAGAATCGGCCGCGGAATTTCATCTTCAGGACGCGCACCGGGCGCCGCCGCGACCGCCGGACCCACGGTGCCCGGATGCGGCGGCACGCCCGGGATCGGTTTCAGTTCGATGCCCTGGTGCGCATAGGCCATGATTTTCTTCCAGGTCATGGCCGGCAGCGAGCCGCCGGTCATGCGGTTGGTCGGGGCATAATCGTCGTTGCCGAACCAGACCGCAGCAACCATGTTGCCGGTGTAGCCGGCGAACCAGGCGTCGCGATACGCATTGGTGGTGCCGGTCTTTCCGGCGGCGCGCACACCCTCAAGAATGGCGCGGCGGCCGGTGCCGGCTTCGACCGCCTGGTTGAGGATCATGTTGATGTCGGCGGCCACCTGCTCGGGCATCACGCGGCGCGGCTTTGGTCCATCGCGGTCGAAGCGCCAGATCAGCTCACCGGTGGCGCTGCGCACTTCGAGGATCGCATGCGGCGTGACCGCCATGCCGCCGTTGGGGAAAGCCGCAAACGCGACGGCGTGGTCGAACACCGTGACTTCCGAAGCCCCGATCGGCAGCGACGGCGTATCGGGCAGCGGGGTGCGCAGCCCCATGCTCTTGGCGAGAGCAACGATCTTGTTGCGGCCGGCTCTGGGATTGCCGTTGCCGACGGTGATCGACAGCCGCACCGGGATGGTGTTGATCGAGCGGACCAGCGCCGTGGTCAGGGTCTGCGAGCCGGAAAAGCCGCCCGAGTAATTCTGCGGACACCAATTGCCGATACAGACCGGGCTGTCCGACACCACGGTCGTCGGCTTCAGCCCGTGCATGAAGGCCGCGGCATAGACATAGGGCTTGAACGAGGAGCCCGGCTGGCGATAGGCGTCGGTGGCGCGATTGAACTGGCTTTCCGCATAGTCGCGACCGCCGACCAGCGCACGCAGGGTGCCGTCGTTTTCGAAGACGGCGGTCGCCGCCTGGCGCGCGCCATATTGGCGGCCATATTCGCGCAGCGTCTCCTCGACGGCGTTCTCGGACTGGCGCTGCAGATTGACGTCCAGTCCGGTGCGCACGATGAAGACACGTTCGGTCACGGTCTTCGGCAGCTGGTCGACCAGCTTCTTCATCTCCTCGAAGGCGTAATCGAGGTAATAGTTCGGCTGGCGTTCGTCGCGCCGGTCGACGGCGACGGCCGGATTGCGCCGGGCGCCGAACACCTGACCTTCGCTCATCATTCCGGCTTCGATCAGATTGTCGAGCACGGTATTGGCGCGGGCGCGCGCCGCCGGAAGATTGATATGCGGCGCATAGCGGGTCGGCGCCTTGAACAGCCCGGCGAGCATCGCTGCTTCCGCTAGCGTGACGTCGCGGGCAGACTTGTTGAAGTAATATTGCGCGGCGGCATCGACACCGAAGGCGCCGCCGCCCAGATAGGCGCGGTCGAGATAGAGCTTCAGGATCTGGTTCTTGGTCAGGCGAGTCTCCAGCCAGATCGCAAGGAAGGCTTCCTTCACCTTGCGCTCGATGGTGCGCTCATTGCTTAGGAATAAATTCTTTGCGAGCTGCTGGGTGATGGAGGAGCCGCCCTGCACCACGCCGCCGGCCTGCGCATTGACCGCCAGCGCGCGCAGCGTGCCCGGCACATCGATGCCGAAATGGTCGTAGAAGCGGCGGTCCTCGGTGGCCAGTGTCGCCTTGATCAGATGATCGGGAAATTCCTCGATCGGGATCGAATCGTTGTGCTTGATGCCCCGCGCGCCGACCTCGTTGCCGTAGCGGTCGAGAAACTGCACCGCGAGTTCGCTCTTCTTCAGCCAGTCCTCGTCGGAGGTCTCGTAGAAGGCCGGCAGCGCCAGCGCCAGCGCCAAGACCAGCCCGGCCGATCCCATGGTGGCGGCTTCGGAGGCCGGCTCGACCAGCAGCCAGCGCTTCCAGCCGGCGACATGGAACCGGTCCATGAAGGTGATGAAGCGCTCGTAGAGCTCGCGCGCCCAGCGCCCGGCCTCGAACAGCCCGGAATCGATGCGGGCATCGAGATCGAGCAAGAAGCGCCGCACATATTCGGCGAAAGTCGGTTTCTTGCGCTCAGCCACGCGGGCTTCCTTGTGCTCAGGCGCGCTTGTGCTAAGGCGCTGGCGACTTTGCAAAAATGTCCGCAAATCGCCTCATGTCTATCCGATCCGGCGGGGCCGTTCCATGCCAAGGAAGCCACAGAGCGTGTCGAAATTGCGGATAAGGGTAAAATGCGCGTGCGCGGCGATTCTGCAAGGGACGGCAAGGGCTTCGGCAAGAGCTTTGGCAAGCGGCCGGAGCAGAGGACGCGGCAGAGCGTCCGGCAATGATTGGCAGCGCCTTACCGCCGCCGCCGCAAACTGGCAGGATTTGCGCCGAACCGCGCCGTCCGGGGCGGCCGCGACAGGGATCATGAGCACGCCGTGAAGGACGACACGCCGTTCTGGAAGCGCAAGAGCCTCGAACAGATGACCCGCCGCGAGTGGGAGAGCCTGTGTGACGGCTGCGGCCGCTGCTGCCTTAACAAGATCGAGGACGAAGATACCGGCAAGCTCTATTTCACCAACGTCGCCTGCAAGCTGCTCGACCATGACACCTGCCGCTGCACGGATTACCGCAACCGGCTCAAGCAAGTGCCGGACTGCGTCGGGCTGACGCCGGAGGAAGTGCGCTCCCTCGACTGGCTGCCGCCGACCTGCGCCTACGACCTCCTCGCCAAGGGCAAGGATCTGTACTGGTGGCACCCGCTGGTGTCAGGCGACCCCGACACCGTGCATGCCGCCGGCATTTCGGTGCGCGGCCGGGTTGGCGCCTGCGAGAGCGTCGTGCCCGACGAGGAGCTGGAAAACTGGGTGGTGGCCTGGCCGGGGCGGGTGCCGAAGGGCGCGGGAAAGAAGCGGGTGGGGAAGGGGGGAGCGAGCACTTCGCGCGCCGCTGGGAAAAAGCCGGTTTCCAGATAGGCCGATGGAAACAAGGCTCATATAAAGGGAAATCTTGCTTCCAGCGGGAGGAAGAATTACAGGAAGAAGGAAGAATTCGCGCTTACGGTGGTTCCCGATGGCCCTCAATATCAAGAATGCGGAGACAGAGCGCCTGGCCCGCGAACTGGCGCGACGGCGCAAGCAGGGCATCACCGAAGTCGTGACCGACGCGCTGCGCAAGGAAGTCGAGCGCGAGCGCAAACGTCCGCGGAAGGAAAGCCGCGAGGCGTTTCTTCGTGCCTTGCGGGAGATCGGCGAACGCGGCAGCCGGCATCCGATGATCGATACCCGCAGCGATGACGAGATTCTCGGTTACGACGACATGCTTGATGCATCCTCACCCGCAAGGCCATGAGCGGCGCTGATGGTGATCGATACCTCGGCGCTGATCGCGTTGTTGCGGCTTGAACCGGAAGCGGACGCCTTTGCGCAGGCGATCGCAGCCGATCCGCGCCGTCTCGTTTCGGCCGTGACAAAGCTTGAAGCGCGCATGGTTGCGCTCGCCCGGTTCGGGCCGGCTGCTGCGGCAGATCTCGACGCATTGATCGCCCTGATCGCGCCGGCCGTCGTTCCCTTTGACGATCATCAGGCCGATATCGCGCGCGATGCTTTTGCAAAATACGGGAAGGGCCGGCACGCGGCCGCGCTGAATTTCGGTGATTGCGCAGCTTATGCGCTGGCGGTGTCCGAAGCGGAGCCGCTGCTATTCAAAGGAACGGATTTCGGTGCGACGGATGTCGAGGCGGTGGTTTGAGGGGGCTGTGATGTGCGGCTGATTGTGAAACTTTTGCGATCGTATGTGGAGATATGACCGGGCTGCAAGTGGCGCAAATGATATGTGGTCGTTTAGGCCGCATTCTGTGCGTCAGCGATCGGATCATAGTTTGGAATTCTATGCATACGTTGAGGTCAAAATGGCACTTATTAGGAAGTTTAATCGAAAGCCACAACGCGAACGAATGTCGGCACATGGCGTGATCGAGGCAGACTACATTCCGTTTGAGCGAGATGGCCGCGTACTGCTCCAAATCGATACCTATGGCAGTAAAGGCCGTCAGAACCCTGGTAAGCAAAGTCAAACGATTCAGCTCGACCGAGACAGCGCTTCTCAGCTTTTTATTATTCTCAAACAGGAATTCGGATTCGATTAGTCCGCCGCACCCCACCATTGCAGCATCTCTCAAATTGCTATACATGTATAGCGACCGGAGAATGCCATGCTTGCCCTGCGGCTGCCGCCTGAGATCGAAAAGCGCCTGGATGCTCTCGCGAAGAAAACCGGGCGCACCAAGAGCTATTATGCGCGCGAGGCTATCCTGCGGCATATCGAGGACATCGAGGATTTTCACCTCGCGACCCGCCGCATGAAGCGGGGCGGCAAGCGCGTGACTCTCGACCAGCTCGAACGCGAGCTCGGTCTGGGCTGATTTCGGCTCAGAACAAGGGGCGTTCTTGTGGGCATTGACTGGCAAGTCGAGCTCTTGCCGGAGGCGTCGCGCGACCTAAAGAAGCTCGGACGGGATGCGCAGGCGACAATCGTGAAATACCTGCGTCAGCGTATCGCGACATCGGAAAATCCAAGACGGCTCGGGCGCGCCCTGACTGGCGACAAGAAAGGTTTCTGGCGCTATCGCGTCGGCAATTACAGGATCGTGGCGGCGATCGAGGACAACAGGCTTGTCGTCGTGGTGGTGGCAGTCGGCCATCGGCGCGAGGTCTATGGCTGACATAAGAAAATAATCCTTGACAGCGTGACGCTGCTCGGGCAGGGTGGCGGCAGTCTCCAAACCTGCATCCGGCGCTGAGCGCCACCGCGTCGCCGTCCCGCCGGGAAGGCAATACACGCGCGCCTTCACCCCAGCCATCTCCCGCAAGCGGGAGAGGGGGCGCAGCATGCGCGCGGCAAGGTCGTGGCTGACACGATCCAGCGCCGCGCAACGCCCGTTCGGCGACCAACGCCGCTACACCGGCCAACCCTCCAAATCCATCGTCTCCCATGCCCCTGTCCGACCATATCCGCCCGGAGCCCAATCCGCCGCTCGACCGCGCCCGCGTCATCCGGGCGCGCGAGATGTATGCCGAGGGCTTCACCGTCTCGCGCATCCTGGCGCATTGCCAGATGTCGCTCGGCACCCTCTATGCCTGTCTCGACGGCGCACCATTCGGCCGCGACGGAGAGTTGTTCACGCCGCTGCCGCGCCGCCGCAACAATCTGTTGCGGCGCTGGACGCCGCGCGAGGCCGACACGTCCTCGCTGTGCAAGCGGCTGGTCCGCACCGCCGAGCGCCAGGTGCGCCAGATCGAGACCCAGCTTTCCGCACGCGACCTTTCCGGAGCCGAGCGCGAACGCAATGTGCGCATGCTCACCAGCCTGACCCGGGTGCTGCGCGAGATCGAAAAGTTCGAGAAGAAGCGCAACGAACACGGCGATCCGATCGACACCGACGTGCCGAGCTTTCTGGAAGAATTCAACCGGCGCGCCGGGGTGCTGCTGGATGGGCCGAAGACGGGGCGCAAGAGCGCGGCCAAGAGCGCGGCCAAGAGCGCGGCCAAGAGCGCGGCCGGCAGCGCGGCCGGCAGCGCGGCGATCGGCGCTGCCAGAAACAACAGGGGCTGGACATAGCTCGCTTGCGCCGCTGCGGCCTTGCGCTTCCCGGTGCTTGGCGTACAGACACGCCATGACCCACAGCCCGAAACAGCCGCCGAAAGCGCCAAAGCGCAAGGCGAAAGGCCGCAGCAAAGACACGACCGAAGTCGCCGCGGCGCCGGTCGGCACGCTGTCCCATGCCGAGGCGCGCACCGTCATTGTCGGCTTGATGCTGACGCTGTTTCTGGGCGCGCTCGACCAGACCATCGTGGCGACCGCCTTGCCCACCATGGGCCGCGCCTTCGGCGACGTCGAGAATCTGTCCTGGGTGGTCACGGCCTATCTGCTCACCGCGACCGCGACCACGCCGCTCTATGGCAAGCTGTCGGACATTTACGGCCGCCGCACCATGATGCTGACGGCGATCGTTATCTTCATCGCAGGCTCGGTCGCCTGCGCGATGGCGAATTCGATGATGGCGCTGATCCTGGCGCGCGGCCTGCAGGGGCTCGGCGGCGGCGGGCTGATGTCGATGACCCAGACCATCGTCGCCGATATCGTGAGCCCGAAGGAACGCGGCCGCTATCAGGGTTATATCGGCGCGGTATTCGCCTCGTCGTCGGTCGGCGGGCCGGTGCTGGGCGGCGTGCTCACCGAGCATCTGCACTGGTCGCTGATCTTCTGGATCAACCTGCCGCTCGGACTGATCGCGTTCGCGCTCACCTCCAATGTGCTGCGGCGCATCCCGCTGCATCACCGAAAGCATGCCCTCGACCTGCCGGGCGCCGCCTTCATGATGGCGGCGGCGGTCGCGCTCTTGCTGGCGCTGACCTGGGGCGGGGTGCGCTTTGCCTGGCTGAGCGTCCCGGTGCTCGGGCTGTTTGCGGGCTCGATCCTGCTCTGGACGCTGTTCGCCTGGCGGCTGGTGAGCGCGACGGAGCCGTTCCTGCCGCTGCAAATCCTCGCCAATCCGATCGTGCGCACCGCGACGCTCGCGGGCTCCTGCTGCATGGGCGTTCTGGTCGGGCTGACAATTTTCGTGCCGCTCTATTTCGAGACCATCATCCATCTGTCGGCCAGCCAGTCCGGGCTGGCGCTGATCCCGCTGATGGGCGCCTCGGTGATCGGGGCGACGCTCGCGGGGCAGCTGATGGCGCGGGTCGAGCGCTATAAGCTTCTGGCGATTGCGGGGGCCGTGCTCGCCATTTTCGCCCTCGGCGCCATGGCGATCTGGCCGGTCGGCCTGCCGATCGCGGTGACGCTGTCGATCCTTTCGGTCGCTGGCTTCGGCATCGGTGCGGTGTTTCCGGTAACCACCGTCTCGATGCAGAATGCGGTGTCGGACCGGCATATGGGGATCGCGACCGGCGCGCTGAATTTCTTCCGCTCGCTCGGCTCGGCGCTGACGGTGGCGCTGCTCGGCGCGATCGTGCTGGGCGGCATCGGCGCCTCCGGCGGGGTATCGGTGGAAGCGTTGGCCCGCACAGCTTCAGAGCCCGCGCTCGCCTATGCCTTCCGGTTCGTATTTCTCGCCGCGATGCTGATCCTGTGCTTCGGGCTCGCCTTCCTGATCGGCATGGAGGAGAAGCCGCTGCGGGGGCCGGCACGGGAAGCGCCGCCGCCGGATGCACCGGCCACGCCGGTACAGGAGCCCCCGCACAAGGATTAAACGGGTGGCGTCAGCGCCGGCGCGACCTGATCCGCACCGGGATGGGCTGGCGCTGCGCTGGGCCGAACAGCCGCATGAACAATGCGCGCATTTCATGCGCGAAATCGGGAATGCTGAACGGCTTGCCGGACGGCGCGCTCCACCACGGCGATTGCTCGGGAGCGGGTGCGAGCGGGGGTGCCGTATCGACAGCGGGCGGCGGGGAAGGCTGTGCGGCTTCCGGCCGGTCGGGCATATGCGGATCGGTCATTGACGGTTTCTCCGTCGCAAGAGGGCGGCCGGGCCTGGCAGCCTTTCTGGCTTTCCCGTCAAGTCGCGGGACCAGCCTCCGGTTCCGTACCTCGAAAGGCTACGCCTCAAAGGTTATCGAGAAGGAAAGGGCGTCGTGCGCGGGCCCGCCCGGCACGCAACGCTTCGTGAAGCATGGGTGTTGCGTCTTAGGAAAATAGTCATTGACAGCGTGACGCTGGTCGGGTACGGTTTGGTCATTCTCCACAGCTGCGGCCGCGGCAAAATTCTATTTGGGAATTTCCTTCGCTGGATCGCTGGCCGAGACCGAAGCCTTAATTGCCGCCAAATCAACACCTTTCTTTTTGGCCCAAGCCAATAACGCCTTTGGTCGATAATCGGCATTTGCGCGGTAACGATCAAAAACTGACGCGTCGATTGTCTCATTGATCACGCTGACGCCCGGTCCTTCTGACTTCGGTGGAACATCAATCCCGCGATGATGCCGGATTCCAAGGCGCAGCACGCGATACCAACCGCGGAGAAACGCTCCAAATGAGTCCGAGATCTTTGCGTCGACCGCGGGATCATTCGCGAATCCACTTCGGAATCTGAGTCCGAGTTTGGTCGCTTTGTCAGATAGCCATCTTACTGGAGCTTCTAAAAGTGGGTCATCGAAGCATCCTCCTCCGACATTCGCATGTGAACCCGGAAACCATCGTTGCTCGGTCTTTTCGATGGGCCTCGGCGTCGCCGAAGTTGCACCCATGTTAGTCCAAAGTGTGGGACTGAAGGCCTTTCTGTGCTCGTCGAAAGCCACAGCGTGAAAGGCAAATTCATTGTTTTGACGAAGTCCGGTGTTCAGAAACGGGTAAGCGGTGCCAAGAATTTTTCGTGCGAACGGAAAGGGTACGCCGAGTGCTCCCACGGTATCGAAAACACCGATGAACTTGATCGGGATGGCGCGCGAATATTTCAACATCCAGGTCTCTTCGAAAGAAAACTTCGAATCCTGCCTCTTGCTGGCCGCCAAAAGCTCGCGGATTGTTCGCTCTTGGGTATTGCGACGATAGCGCGTATACAGTTGATTGACGCCGAGCGGAGCACCCCGCTGTAACAGCCCGCATTTGGACACGAAGCCGGAGAGGCTTCTGGCGGTGTAAGCGCCGCGGCTAAAGCCAAACAGAAAGATTTCGTTCCCATCCTCGTAGTTGTCGACCAGCCATTCATAGGCGGTCGTGATGGCTGTGTTGATGCCGCGACCGAACATGCCGCCACGAATTCTTTCCCCGAATTTCGTTCCGAGGCCGGTGCTGTAATAAGCGCGTTGCTCCGACCCGTCCTCGCTTATCGGCGCCAACAGCGACCGAAGGCGCCAGACATTCGTATTGTCACTAACGACGTTCCAGGTGCCGTCCAGGAACAGAGCGAGTCGCTTCTTTGGACTGAGACCTTGTTCCGCCATCTTTCGCTCGGGGAAGACAATGAAGGCGATCTGGTTGCTAGGCTTAGGCGCAATAGCCAGCGGCTTTGCAATGGTGAGCTTGGCTTCAACACCACCGATCGCAAAGCTTGGCACAATCTTGGCGGGAATAGGAGTCCTTTCGCTCGCCTTTAGGTTGGCGCTGTTGATTATTGCGGAATAGGAAAATAGTCATTGACAGCGTGACGCTGGTCGGGTACGGTTTGGTCATTCTCCACAGCTGCGGCCGCGGCTAACTGTCGTGCTCTCCCCCGCGCCGTTGCCGCGCATCATCCACCGCGTATCATCCGTGAAAAATTCGAACGGAACCGCATCCGGCCTTTGGCGTTGTCCGCGCAACGGAAAGCATCAAAGGAGGGCGACGACGATGCCGCTTGTTCTGTGGTTGCTGGGCGTGCCGCTCAGCGTGATCATCATTCTTGCGCTGCTTGGCGTGTTCTAGGCCGCGCCATCCGTCGACACTCGTTATCCCAGCCTGATCGTTCAACGTCAGAAACGATCTTTCAACGTCAGAAAACAAAGGCCCGCATCGTGCGGGCCTTTTTGCATATTACATCTGTCCTCGACAAGGCGGCCCATGTTCGATCTCGGAAAATGGCTGCGTGCGCCCGAGCGGAAAGCTTCGCGCACGGCGCAACTCGTCGCGCTTCAATCGCAAGGCCGCGCGCGCTGGACGCCGCGCGACAGCACAGCACTGGCACGCGAAGGCTATATGAAGAATGCCGTGGTGCATCGTGCGGTGCGGCTGGTCGCCGAGAATGTCGCGGGGACAAGCTGGCTCGCCTATGACGGCGACGCCGAACACGACAGCCATCCGTTGCTCGATCTCCTGGCGCGCCCCAACCCGCGGCAGGACGGCGTGACCTTCCTCGAAAGCGTGGTCGCGCATCTGCAGCTCGCCGGCAATGCCTATATCGAGGCGGTGACGCTGGACGCGCGCCCGCGCGAACTCCATGCGCTGCGGCCGGATCGCATGCGCGTCGTGCCGGGCGCCGATGGCTGGCCGGAGGCTTACGAGTATCATGTGGCGGGGCGCAGCATTCGCTTTGTGCAAGAGCGGGAGGCGGCGCCGGATCTGCCGCCCATCCTGCATCTGACGCATTTCCATCCGCTCGACGATCATTACGGTCTTGCGCCGCTGGAGGCCGCGGCCGTCGCCGTCGATACCCATAATGCGGCGGCCGCCTGGAACAAGGCGTTGCTCGACAATGCGGCGCGGCCCTCCGGCGCGCTGGTCTTTTCCGGTGCCGACAACGGTGTGCTGTCGGACCAGCAATTCGTCCGGCTCAAGCGCGAACTGGAACAGGAATATCGCGGTGCGCAAAATGCCGGCCGCCCGCTCTTGCTCGAAGGCGGGCTGGAATGGAAGGCGATGTCGCTGTCGCCCAAGGACATGGACTTCATGGAAGCAAAGCACAATGCAGCGCGCGAGATCGCGCTCGCCTTCGGCGTGCCGCCGATGCTGCTCGGCATCCCCGGCGACAACACATACGCAAATTACCAGGAGGCGAACCGCGCCTTCTTCCGCGGCACGGTGCTGCCGCTGGCGCAGCGGATCGGCGCTGCGCTGTCCCACTGGCTGGCGCCGGCTTATGGCGGCAGCGTCCGCCTCGCCGTCGATCCCGATCGGATTGAGGCGCTGGCCTCCGATCGCGCCGCGTTGTGGGCGCGGGTCACGGCAGCGCCGTTCCTGACGCTGAACGAGAAGCGGATCGCGACCGACTATGCGCCGGTCGAGGGCGGGAATTCGGTTTCCGCGTGACGCGGGGAGAGGTGAAACCGGACGAGCGGAGAGTGTGTGCATGCCCGATCTGACCCGCATCTTCGCCGAGCGCGGCGATCTCGCGCATCTGGCGCTGTTCCTGTGGGCGATGTCGGCGAGCGCGCTTCTGATTTTTGCACTTCGCGAATACGCGGCCGCGATGCGCCGCTTCGACGATTTTGTGCGCGAATTGTCGCGCTTCAACAGAAAATTCGGAGGCCGCTGATGGACCGTTTGCATTCGGTGATGCGTTCGTTGCGTCCGGCGCAGACGCGCAAGACCGCTTCAACGCGCGATCATCTCACCGTATTTCGCGAATTTCTCTCGCATCTCGACCGGGTGTCGAAACAGCGCGCTGCGGGCGACGCGACGGCTGTGCGCAAGGCCAAGCGTCCGGCGCGACGCAAGGACTAGCCATCACTGCAATCGGTTGTCGTCCCCGCGGAAGCGGAGACCCATAGGCGCCGCCGGTGGTTATGGGTCCCGGCTCGCGTTGCGCTGCGCGCAACTTGGCCGGGACAACGCATGGAGGTTTCATGCTCGCTCCTCGTTCAGCCATCGACACCCCGTTCCACCCGCGCGCCGCGATCCATCAAGACGGCAGCGTCGAGGGCTATGCCAGCCTGTTCGGCGAGATCGACCAGGCGCGCGATATGGTCATGCCGGGCGCGTTCGCCCAGACGTTACGGCTGCGCGGCGTGCGCCGCATTCCAATGCTGTTCCAGCACGACCCGGCCGAGCCGATCGGCATCTGGCACGACATCGTCGAGGACTGGCGGGGCCTGCGCGTGCGCGGGCGTCTCATTCCCGATGTGGTGCGCGCGCGCGAATTGATGGCGCTGCTTCGCGAAGGTGCGGCCGATGGCCTCTCGATCGGCTTCAGGACGGTGAAGGCGCGCCTCGATCCGAAGACGCGCGTGCGCAAGCTTGTTGAAATCGATCTCTGGGAAATCTCGGTCGTGACGTTTCCGCTCCTCCCCGGGGCGCGCGTCCGTGCGGTGAAGGAGGCGAAGCCCCCGTTCGCTCCGCCCGTGCGGACGCGCAAGCCTTTGGTGATCGATCCGACGGCGAGGCGGCGCGTGCTGTATCAGCGCGGGGTGTGACGCGCCCCCCCGAAGCAGGTGCGTGTCAAAGCTGCCAACGCGACACCGGCGATTACGCCGGACGCGGCGCGGCGCAGCTTGAGGCGATCAGAGCATCCGGCTGGCAACCGCAGGCGCTGGAGCCAGGAATGTCACTCGGATTTCTTGATGAGGGCATCTACAAGCCGAAACAGGTTGACGCCGCCGCTCAACAGAACGAGCAGTTCAGCAGAGCGCCGCGCGAGCCCGGATAGATATGGGGCGATGCCGTATTCCGCGGCGGGCGTAGCTGCGAGGCGGGCTGGTCGGCCGCCGTGTGCGCTGGCTGCGCTGTTGCGCACTGAATTGCGTGGGCTGTCCGGCGGCCACATCCACGGCGCCGTTGGCGGGCGCGCCGGCGCCGAAGCGCGCCTGTGCGGTACTTGGCGCGGCGATGGCTGGCGCGGCGACGGCCGCCGTGCCGATCAATACCGAGCTTGCGATAAGCATTAGGGGCTTCCGCATCTCACGCCTCGCATCGGCTGGCACATGTGCCGGAGTTGCTGCGCCCCGCGTGCCGCCTGCTGCGTCCCTCAGCAATAGGCGCAGGTGGTGAGCGAATCCTGCGTCGTCGGATCGCCGAACTTGCGGTAGTCGTAATAGGCACCGCTGCCATAGCCGTAGCTCGGCGGCGTCACCACCACCCGCGGCCGCGAATAGACCGGAGGCGGCGGCGGGGGCGGCGCATAATAGGGCGTGCCGTAGCCGCGCGGCTGGTTGAGATAGCCGCCGTAATACTGCGCCTTTGCCAGCTGCGGCATC
>NZ_JBKBVB010000102.1:0-16310 GCF_046289595.1 Pseudorhodoplanes sp. | reverse complement strand
GTCGGATCGGTGTCGAACGCGATGGTTTGCGGGAGCGTGTCAAGCAGCGCGTGCAAAATCGGCAGCGGCTCCGGCGCAACGCCGGCTGCGATATCCCGGGCGAAGGTCTGCAGTTCATCGCTTGGCTGCGTCAGCGGCGTCTCTCGCAGGAACAGCGAGGGGGGAAAGGGCTCAACTGTGCCCTTGACGACGCCGTTGGTATCCTCGATTTCCGCCTCGCCCTCCACATGAACCACGAGCTGACTGAGCGGCCCCTCCGCGGTCAGCGTGTGCGTGATATTGCCGAAGGCGTCGACGTGGTGGCTCAAGGGACAATCGGCGGAAACGTCGATCCGCCACCCGATCAGATACTGGCTTTGGGTGTTGCGCGGGGTCAGGCGCAATGTCTGAATCACCCCGGTCACCGGCCAGGAATAGTGATAGGTCGTATCGTGCCAAATCCGCAGACGCATGGGCGAGCGGGATGCTGAGGGTTGTGCGGCGCAAAGGCAAGGGCTCCGTCCGGATCGGACGAAAAATTACGCCAGATATTGCTGGGTGATGGTGGCGCCGATACGGTTATTGTCGGCGATGAACTCCTGAATGAATTCGTGCAGGCCGCTCTGGAAGATGTCCTCCATTTTCGCATTTTGCAGCCGGGTCCGCACGCCCCGTGCGAGCCGTTGCGCCGGACCTTGCCGGCCATGGGAGATTGCGATGGCGTCGAGATAGCGGACCAGGTTCTCGTAACAACTCGACAGCGACCGGGGCATTTCGTCCCGCAGGATCAACAGATCGGCCACCAGCCAGGGTTTTACATTGTCCCGATAGACCCAGTGATAGGCGGTCAGCGCCGAAACCGAGCGCAGGATCGCCGCCCACTGGAAATAATCGAGCGGCCCGCCGACATGCTCATGGACGGGAAGCAGCATATGATACTTGACGTCGAGAATCCGTGCGGTGTTGTCGGCGCGTTCCTGATAGAGCCCAAGCCGCGAAAACCAATAGGCGTCGTTGCGCAGCATGGTCCGGTAGGCGGAGCCGTCGAAGCGCAGCGAGCATTCCTGCACCCAGCGCAGGAAGCGTGACAATTCCTCGCGTGAAGTCGGGCCGTTGCCGTAGCGCTTGAGTTCCAGCCATGTGCCGTTGATTGCGTCCCACATTTCCATGGTAAGCGCAGTGCGCACGGCGCGTGCGTTGGTGCGCGCGACCTCGAAACAGGACCGGATCGAGGAGGGGTTGGCGGTGGAGAAGGCAAGGAAATCGGTGACGTTTTCTTCGTTGGCCTCGCTGTAAATTTCGAAGAAAGCGTGTGCACAGCCTGCGGTCGCGACCGCCGATTCCCATTCGTTGCTCTCGCCGACATAACCGATCGGCAGTGAGGTCAGCCGCTGCGTCGCTTCGAGGATGCGCGCAAGATACTCGGCGCGCTCGACATAGCGCGACAGCCAGTAGAGATTGTCTGCGGTTCTCGAAAGCATCAGCCGTCCAGCACCCAGGTGTCCTTCGTGCCGCCGCCCTGGCTGGAATTGACCACGAGCGAACCGGCCTTCATCGCCACCCGCGTCAGCCCGCCCGGCACAATGCGAATTTTGTCGCGTCCGGTGAGGACGAACGGACGCAGATCGACATGGCGCGGCGCCACCCCCGAATCCACGCAGGTCGGGCATGTCGAGAGCGCCAGCGTCGGCTGCGCGATGAAATTCTTGGGATGGGTCTTCAGCTTGGCGCGGAATGCGTCGATGCTCGCTTTGTCGGCTGCCGGGCCGATCAGCATTCCATAGCCGCCCGAACCGTGCACCTCCTTGACCACCAGTTGTTCGATATTGTCGAGCACGTATGACAGGTGCTCGTCCTCGCGGCAGCGCCAAGTCGGAACATTCTTCAGGATCGGTTCCTCACTAAGAAAGAATTGCACGATGTCGGGCATGTAACTGTAGACAGCCTTGTCATCCGCGACACCGGTGCCGACCGCGTTGGCAAGCGTGACGTTGCCCGCCTGATAGGCTGCCATCAGACCGGGTACGCCAAGTGCGGAATCGGGACGGAAGGCCAGGGGATCGAGAAAGTCGTCGTCGATCCGCCGGTAGATCACATCGACGCGCTTCGGCCCCTGGGTCGTGCGCATGTAGACGACTTCGCCCTTCACGAACAGATCGCGGCCTTCGACGAGTTCGACCCCGAGCTTGTCGGCCAAGAAGGAGTGTTCGTAATAGGCTGAATTGTAGATGCCGGGAGTCATCAGCACGACGGTCGGTTCCGCAGCGGCGCCGGTTGGCGCGACCGATCTCAGCGTCTCCAGCAATTCGTCCGGGTAATTGTCGACCGGGGCCACCCGATGGCGCGAGAACAATTCGGGAAACAGCCGCAGCATGATCTCGCGGTTTTCCAGCATGTAGGAGACGCCAGAGGGGGTGCGGGCATTGTCTTCCAGCACGTAGAAGGTGTCCGCGTCCACCCGAACGATGTCGATCCCGGCGATATGGACGTAGATGTCGTGCGGCACTTTCTGGCCGTTCATTTCCGGCCGGAATACCGGATTCTGGAAAACGAGGTCTTCGGGAACCACGCCGGCGCGCAGGATTTCGCGTCGGCCGTAGATGTCCTTGATATAGGCGTTGATGGCCTTGACCCGCTGTTCGAGGCCGCGCTTGAGCTTCCGCCATTCCTCGCCAGAGAGGATGCGGGGAATCACGTCGAAGGGGATCAGTCGCTCGGTCGCGTCGGCCTCGCCATACACCGCAAAGGTGATGCCGATCCGGCGAAACAGGACTTCAGCCTCCCGCCGTCTGAAATCGAGCACATCCGGGCGGATTTCCGAAAGCCAGGCCGACAACTGGGCGTAAGCGGGCCTGATCTGGCCGTTAACCCCATTCATTTCGTCGAACGCGACCGGCATGTCCCCCAAAGGCCCTCCCAGCCTTCTACAATTTGCAAGCTTCGCGCCAGTTCCGACGGAAGGGAAGGGGGTATAGGATCGTATGCCTGCCCATGGATTGAGCGTGGCGGCGGCAGGACTGATGCGTTTTCGGTCAATGCCTTGAGCCGGCCGGGGGCCCACGGTACCAAAGCCGTCAGGGAGGATCGAAAGCCGATGAACGATGCGGGTAGCGACACGCCGGTGACGGCAGCCATTCTGGTGATCGGCGACGAGATCCTGTCGGGCCGGACCAAGGACAAGAATATCGGCTATATCGCCGAGTATCTGACTGCAATCGGGGTCGACCTGCGCGAAGTGCGCGTTGTGGCCGATGTGGAAGACGACATCGTCGCCGCCCTCAATGCACTGCGCCACCGCTATTCATACGTGTTCACGACCGGCGGGATCGGCCCGACCCACGACGACATCACGGCCGATTGCGTGGCAAAGGCGTTTGGCGTTCCGATCGATTACGATCCGCGCGCGGTCGCGCTCCTGAAGCAGCGGTTTCAGGGACCGGACCTCAACGAGGCGCGCATGCGCATGACCCGCATCCCGCACGGCGCCGATCTGGTCACCAACAAGGTGTCGCTCGCGCCGGGTTTCTGGATCGGCAACGTCATCGTGATGGCCGGCGTGCCCTCGATCATGCAGGCGATGCTGGACGAAGTCGGGCCAAAGCTGAAAACCGGCAAGCGGATGCTGTCGGAATCCGTGCGTGCCGACGCGCGTGAGGGCGACATCGGTACCGAGCTCGGCGAGCTTGCCAAGGCGCATCCGGATGCAAGTTTCGGCAGCTATCCCTTCTTCGACGACAAGTCCGGACCGAACACCAATGTCGTCATCCGATCGCGCGATCCGCAAGCGCTGGCGGCGGCGACCGCAGCCGTGCACGACATGCTGCGGAGGGTGAAAGCCAAGCTGAAGGCGTCCTGAAGTTCCATACGGCCTTGTGATTCCCGTCCGCGGCGGTCGCAGGCTAAGTCTTTCGGCATGAGGCTTTGTTTGCTGCGATTGTGGGCGGTTCTGGCGCTTCTGGCTGTTTTTCCGACGGTGGCGTCCGCGGATGTCTGGGCGGTGCTGAATCAGCCGGGCGTCATCGCGTTGATCCGGCACGCCGATGCCCCCGGCGTCGGCGATCCCAAAGGCTGGCGGCTCGACGATTGCAGCACGCAGCGAAACTTGAGCGAACGCGGACGGCGCGAGGCGCGGGCCCTTGGCGAGGCGTTTCGTGCGAACGGGATCGTGGCGGCGAAGGTCATTGCCTCGCAATGGTGCCGAGCGGTCGATACCGCAACCCTGATGCAGATCGGGCCGGTGGAGCAATCTGCGTCATTCAACAATGCGTATGTCCTGTTCGACAAACGTGCCGAATTGACGCATGCAGCGCGCGGCGTTCTGGCGGCCTGGAGCGGCGAGGGGCTCCTTGTGGTGGTAAGCCATGGCGACAATATCGCGCTTCTCACCGGCGTCATGCCCGCCCAAGGCGAGATCGTCGCGGTGCGGCGCGTGGCGAGCGATCCCGGTCGGTTGACCGTGATCGGCCGGATCAAAAGTGCGGGTGCCAGGGTGAATTCCGGGGCCACGGTCGCGGCGGGAGGATGAGATGACGCAGCAGACCTATCCGCGCCGTCACATCATCGGGATCGGCGCGGGCGCGCTTGCCGTGCTGGCCTTGCCGCAGCTTGCGCGCGGGCAGCAATTGCCGCTGACGCCGCAATGCGATGCCGATGCGAAGGCGACCCCGCCGCAGACCGAGGGCCCGTTCTTCAAGCCGCGTTCGCCCTTGCGGTCCGATCTGCGCGCCGAACTGAAGGGAAGCCCCGTGCTCCTGACCGGCTTCGTCCTGACGCGGGACTGCCGCCCGATCGCCAATGCGCTGGTCGACCTTTGGCATGCGGACGCCGACGGCGATTACGACAATCGCGGCTTCCGCGGCCGCGGGCACCAATTCACCGATGCGCAGGGGCGCTACCGCTTCCTTACCGTCAAGCCGGCCCGCTACACGGGGCGCACCGCGCACTACCATGTCAAGGTGCAGGCGGCGAACGGGCCGGTGCTCACCACGCAGCTGTATTTTCCAGGCGAGCCCGCCAACCGCCGCGATGGGCTTTACCGCCCGGACCTGGAGATGCGCTTCAGCGGCGCCGCCGATGCACGCTTTGACTTCGTCCTCAGCCGGGGCTGAGGGCGTTTTCAGGCCGGGCTGGACCTCTGAAATCCCCGATTTTTCTGTGGATCGGGCGCGACCGGCGTTGGCAGCACCGGCCCGGCGGGGCATGGCCAATGCATTGCCGGGAGACCGCAGATGATGATGGCCGAAGCCAACCCCGCCGCACCGAAACATTTTCCGGTGTCCTGGGACCAGTTTCACCGCGATGCCCGCGCGCTCGCCTGGCGGCTGGCCGCAGCAGGTCCGTTCAGCGCGATCATCTGCGTGACCCGCGGTGGCCTGGTGCCTGCAGCGATCGTGGCGCGCGAACTCAATGTACGGATGATCGAGACGGTTTGCGTCGAGAGCTATTCCGGCTCCGGCGTCGGCCGGCAGGGCGACTTGCGGGTGTTGAAGGGTATCTCCGATGCCGTCACCGCCGGCACCCATGGCGGCGGGCAGGGCGTGCTGATCGTCGACGATCTGGTCGATACCGGCAAGACCGCGCGCGTGGTGCGCGATCTCGTGCCGAAGGCGCATTTCGCAACCGTCTATGCCAAGCCCATGGGGAGGCCGCTGGTCGACACCTTCATCACCGAAGTGTCGCAGGACACCTGGATCTTCTTTCCCTGGGACACCGGCCTCGCCTTTCAGCCTCCGATCCGCGAAGGCGGGTGAGGCGCTTGCAGCGCAGCATCCGCTGCGCCATGGTGCGCGGCGTTTCGGGCGCGGCAAGCGGACGTGGCGGAATGGTAGACGCAACGGACTTAAAATCCGTTGAGGGTAACCTCGTGAGGGTTCGAGTCCCTCCGTCCGCACCAGTCCCCGTCGGTGTCGACGACGTCGGCGCCAAGCCCGTTCGTGCCAATGCCTGTCCGCAAGATGGCATCCGGCTTTTGCCACGATTGACCGCTAGCGCTGCCGCCATGTCCGCCTCCGGTGAAACACCTCCGCGCATCTGCCATCTCGGTCTTGCCGCGATCGTCGGCTGCACCGTGATGCTGACCGGCTGCGCCGGTCACGACTTCGAGGCGACCGCGAGCCGGCCCGGCAAGTTTCAGTATTACAGCTGCGACCAGCTCGACAGACGCGGCGTCGAGCTTCTCAAGCGCGAGCGGGAGCTGACCGCGCTGATTGACAAGGCGCGGCAGGGACCGGGCGGCGAAATCGCGATCGCGCTTGCGTATCGGAATGAATATAACACCGTGAAAGGTGACTTGATCGCGATCGAGCAGACGGGCACCCAACGCAACTGCACGCTGAAATTTCGTACCGTCAGCGAGCAGGCGGTGCGCTGAGCGGATGCCCGCGGGATCTAAGCCGATATAAGGATGGAACTTTCTTCGTCCGCGGCGATTGTCGCGGTCGGATCAGGCGCGTTGTGATTTTGTGATTCTGCCTGATCCCACATCGCACAATCCGAAGGAGCGGCCATGAGCCTGTTGATCGGCGTTCTGATCACATTTCTGGTAGTCATTCTTGTGTTGTATCTTGTCAACATGCTGCCGATCGACGGCCGCGCCAAGCAGATCGTCCGCATTATCGTCATCATCATCGGCGTGCTGTCGCTGCTTCGCTATCTCGCCGTGTTCTGACACAACGACTCGCAATCCATCACAGCCTGACACGGCGCAGCCGCAGCGCATTGCCAACCACGCTCACCGACGACAGCGCCATCGCGGCTGCCGCCACCACCGGCGACAGCAGAATGCCGAACACCGGATAGAGCACCCCGGCCGCGACCGGTACGCCGGCTGCATTGTAGACGAAGGCAAAAAACAGGTTCTGCCGGATGTTGCGCATCGCCGCTTCGGAGAGGCGGCGGGCGCGCACGATTCCGGTCAGGTCGCCCCTGAGCAGGGTGATGCCGGCGCTTTCCATTGCGACATCGGTGCCGGTGCCCATGGCGATGCCGACATCGGCCGCAGCCAGCGCGGGCGCGTCGTTGACGCCGTCGCCGGCCATCGCCACCACGCGGCCCTGCGCGCGCAGCTTCTCGACGACAGCAGCCTTGCCGTCCGGCAAGATCTCGGCCTCGACATCGGCGATGCCGAGCGACTTTGCGACGGCCTGCGCGGTGGTGCGGTTGTCGCCGGTCAGCATGACGACGCGGATGTTGTCGGCGCGCAGCGCGTCGAGCGCGGCACGCGTCTCCGACTTGATCGGGTCGGAGATGGCCAGCATGCCGGCGGTTTTTCCGTCGATGGCGACGAAGACCACGGTTGCGCCGTTCCCGCGCAGCCGTTCGGCCTCCGCCGTAAGGCTTTCGGCGTCGACACCAAGCTCCGCCAGATAGGCCGCGTGTCCGATCGCCACGCGCGTTCCGTCGACATGGCCGATGGCGCCCTTGCCGGTGGGGGAATCGAAGTCCTGCACCTTGGTCAACGCCATCCCGCGCTGCTTCGCGGCGGATACGATCGCGAGCGCCAGCGGATGCTCACTGGCGGCTTCGACGCTTGCGGCAAGACGCAACATTTCGCCTTCGGCGAAGCCGGGTGCTGCGACCATGCCCGTCAGCGCCGGCCGGCCCTCGGTCAGGGTGCCGGTCTTGTCGATCACCAGGGTATCGACCTTTTCCATCCGCTCCAGCGCCTGCGCATCCTTGATCAGAACGCCAGCCTGCGCGCCGCGTCCGACGCCGACCATGATCGACATCGGCGTTGCAAGTCCGAGTGCGCAGGGGCAGGCGATGATCAGCACAGAGACCGCGGCAACAAGACCGAAGGCGAGGCGCGGCTCCGGCCCGAAGATCGACCACGCCGCGAAGGCCGCAAGCGCGACAGCGATCACTGCAGGAACGAACCATCCGGATACGCGATCTGCCAGGCGCTGGATCGGCGCGCGCGAGCGCTGCGCCTGTGCCACCATCTGCACGATCTGCGCAAGCAGGGTGTCGCGCCCGATCCGCTCCGCCCGCATCACGAAGGCACCGCTGCGGTTGATGGTGCCGGCGATGACGTTGGCGCCGGCTTCCTTGGTGACCGGCATCGACTCCCCGGTCACCATCGATTCGTCGAGGGTCGACCGACCTTCGATGACGACGCCGTCGACCGGCACCTTCTCGCCCGGACGCACCCGCAACCGGTCGCCGACCGCGATCTCCTCCACGGGAATATCGTGCTCGCTGCCGTCTTCGTCGACGCGGCGCGCGGTCTTCGGCGCCAGGTCGAGCAGCGCCTTGATGGCGCCCGACGTCGCCTCGCGCGCGCGCAATTCCAGCACCTGGCCGAGCAGCACCAGCACGGTGATGACGGCGGCCGCTTCGAAATACACTGCCACCGATCCGTCATGACCGCGGAACGCATCCGGAAACAACGAGGGCGCAAAGGTCGCGACCACGCTATAGAGCCACGCCACCCCGGTGCCCATCGCGATCAGTGTGAACATGTTGAGATTGCGGGTGAGAAGTGACTGCCAGCCGCGCTCAAAAAACGGCCAGCCCGCCCAGAGGACGACCGGCGTGGCCAGCGCAAACTGGACCAGGTTCGACCACGGCTGCGGCACAAGGCCGTGCCCGCCGACCAGATGCGAGCCCATTTCCAGCACGAAGACCGGCAGCGCGAGGACGAGACCGATCCAGAACCGCCGGCTCATGTCGGCGAGTTCCGGGTTGGGACCGCTGTCAGCCGTGACAAGGTCGGGCTCGAGCGCCATGCCGCAGATCGGGCAGGAGCCCGGACCGATCTGCCGGATTTCGGGATGCATCGGACACGTATAGACCGTGCCTTCCGGCACCGGCTCGGCTTCGCGCGCGCCCGGCGACAGATACTTGTCCGGATCGGCCATGAATTTGGTGCGGCAGCCGGCCGAGCAGAAATAATAGGTGCGGCCCTCATGATCGTGACGGTGCTTCGCATTGTGCGGATCGACGCTCATGCCGCAGACCGGATCGAGCGCCATGTGATTTTCCTTGTCACTTCCATTGCCGCCGGATGGCTTGTGCTCCTGCGCGTGCGGCGTGGTTTTGCCGTGGCAGCATCCGCCGGAATGCTGATGGTCGTGTCCGTCCTGCGCCATGATTCCGCTCTTGTAACCCGTACCCCGTAGGGGTATATAAACGGCATGCACAAGGAAGCCAAGGCCCAGGTCACGAAAAGGCTGCAGCGGATCGAGGGACAGGTGCGCGGGCTTTCGCGCATGGTCGAGGAAGACCGCTATTGCATCGACATCGTGACCCAGATTTCCGCCGTGCGCGCCGCGCTCAGGCGGGTCGAGGAGGCGGTGCTGCGCGATCATGTCGCCCATTGCGTCGAGGGCGCGATCGCGTCCGGCAACCGCGCCGATCAACGCAAGAAGATTGCCGAATTGATGGACGTGCTGAGCCGGGCGGACCGGTGATCCGCACGCGGAAAAGTTATCCCCGCCGCCCGGCCGAGCCTTACATTGTGCCGGTGTCTGCGGCGCTTCATGAGGCGTTTGCAGATGGTGGAGCGCCGGGAGGCGCCGGGCCCCGCGTTATTGGGCTCGCGCACTCCGAAAGCGGTCCCTCCGGGTAACCGGAACGGGCCGTGAGTGCGCGGCGAGCCAGCGCCATGGCTCGCCAAGGGTGCTTGCGCCGAGCACCCTGGCGCCTCCCGGCGCTCCATCTCCCGTTTGGGAGAAGGGAATAAGGGAACCAAAGACGCACCCGCGTCTCAAAGAACAGGGACGGCGGAGCCTGCGCCGGTCCAGGTATTCTATCCGAAACGCTTGCGCGCCAGCTTGGCGCCGTCGCCGAGCGCCTTCAGCTTGGCTTCCGCTATCGTGCGGTTCATCGGCGCCATGCCGCAATTGGTGCAGGCGATAATGCGCTCTTTCGGGACATATTGCGTCGCAGCTTCAATCGTGGCCGCAACATCCTCCGGCGTCTCGACCGCGTCTGTCGCGACATCGATCGCGCCCACGAGCACGTCCTTGCCCTTGAGCAGAGACAACAGCGACAGCGGCACCCTGGAATTGCGGCACTCGACCGAGACCTGATCGATGCGGCTCGCGGCGAGCGCCGGGAAAATCGCCTCGTATTGCCGCCATTCCGCGCCCAGCGTGTTTTTCCAGTCGACATTGGCCTTGATGCCATAGCCGTAGCAGATATGCACCGCGGTCTTGCAGGAGAGGCCCGCGATGGCGCGATGCAGCGCCTCGATGCCCCAGTCCGTCACCTCGCGCATGAACACATTGAAGGCCGGTTCGTCGAACTGGATCACCTCGACGCCGCCGGCTTCGAGCGCGCGTGCTTCGGCATTGAGGCAATCGGCAAAGGCGAACGCCATCGCCACCCGGTCGCCGTAATGGCGGTCGGCGATGGTGTCGGCGATGGTCATCGGGCCGGGCAGGGTGAATTTCAGCTTCCGCGCCGTATGGGCGCGAGCCGTCTTCGCCTCCATCTCGTGCACGCGGCCCTTCAGCCGCAGCGGCGCGGTGACCACAGGCACCATCGCCTTGTAGCGATTGTTGCGGATGCCCATCTCGACCTTGTTGGCGAAATCGATGCCCTCGATCCGTTCGAGGAAGCCGTGCACGAAATGCTGGCGCGCCTGTTCTCCGTCGGTGACGATGTCGATGCCGCTGTCCTCCTGCAGCTTCACGGCAAGGATCGTGGCGTCACGCTTACCCTCGTCGAGTGCCTCGCCGGACAGACGCCACGCCGCCCATAGCTTTTCCGGTTCGGCGAGCCATGAGGGCTTCGGCAGACTGCCTGCAATCGTGGTTTCGAACATGGCGGCCCCCTTGCGGCCTCATGCGGGTCCCGCCGGATCAGTCCGGCCGCCAATCGTATAGCCAGTCGTAGCGGGCGCGAAGCCGCTCGCCGCCCATCATTCGCATTGCGAGATTGCGGGCGAGCGCCGCCGTGCCCGCCATGTGATAGGTGCGGCTGTTGGCGCGGGCCTCCCGCTGCACCTTGCGGGCGCGGGGCTGGCGGATCGCCTCGTAGCGGCGCATGCCGTCCGCAAGATCGGAGCCGGGCGCGGCGAGACAGCGGGCAAGTATCGCAGCGTCCTCGATCGCCATTGCTGCGCCTTGCGCCAGAAATGGCAGCATCGGGTGCGCGGCGTCGCCGATCAGCGTCACCGGCCCGCGTCCCGGAAAGCCGCCATCGCCCCGGTCGAACAGTGCCCATTTGAGCCAGGTCTCGGGAGTTTCGATCAGATCGCGTGCGGCTTTCGCCCAGCGCGCGAAATGGCGGAGCAATACCGCGCGTTCGCCAGGCGCCGACCATCCTTGCGCGTTCCAGCGGTCGCGCACGATCGCAACCACATTGATCTGCCGGCCGGCGCGGACGGGATATTGGACAAGATGCGCATGCGGTCCGAGCCAGAGCCGCATGACAGGCGTGCGCATGTCCTGCGGCACCGCTTCCGCGGGAATCAGCGTCCGCCACGCGGTGCGCTCGCGAAACTCCGGCTTCGATGCATCGCCGAGCCGGGCGCGCGTTGTGGACCACAAGCCGTCCGCCCCAATCAGCGCGGAGGCGCGATCCTCGGTGACGCCGCGGCTGTCGCGTAACTGCACCGTGATGCCGTTCGGATGGACCGCGAAATCGTCCAGCCGCGTGCCGAGCTTCAGGTCGATATCGGGCTCGTCGCCGACCGCTTCGAGGAGAGCCGCCTGCAGATCGGCGCGATGCAGCATCCAGTAGGGCGCGCCATAGCGGAATTCCATCGCCGCCCCGATCGGCATATGCACGATTTCGGCGCCCGAGCGCGCGCTCCGGACCGACAGTCCGGCGGGGATGACCGCGGTCTCGGCGAGCCGTTCGGCAAGACCCAGCGATTGCAAGATGCGGGTCGCATTCGGCGAAAGCTGGAGCCCCGCGCCGGCTTCGGTCAGTTGCTCCGCCTGTTCAGCGACGACGGCGCGAAACCCGCGCCGCGCCAGCATGAGCGCCGCGGACAGTCCGCCAATGCCGGCGCCCGCGATCAGGATCGTCCGCGAGGACGCCACGGCGCGCGAACCTTATGGTTTACGCAGCTTCGGGGGCCGTCCAAAGACAATCGGCCGGACGCGATTCCTGCGGACCGAGTTGCGAATTGTAACGATAGAGCGTCGAGCAATACTCGCAAATGATCTCGTTGTCGTCGCCCATGTCGCAGAAGATATGCGGATGGTCGAAGGGCGGCCGCGCTCCGATGCACATGAATTCCTTGGAGCCGACTTCGATGACCGGCACCCCGGCCTCATTGTGGAAATGCGGAACGGCGTGATCGGCCATGGCGGCTTCAGTCCTTGATTCTGCGCGGGATTCGAGCGTGCTGCGCCCGCACAATAGCGGCGCGGGCGGCTTTCGCAATGCCGCCGTTAACCGACGGCGCGGGCACCGCGCAACCTTTGGCTTTGCGGCGCATTCTTTTCGCGGAGCCGCCTTGAAATGCCGCAAAGAGCTGCGACATGCTCTGCGAACCGCGTTTTTGGGACCATACCCCATGCCGACCCCTCAGCCCCTGGCCGGACCGATGCGCAGAGGCCTGCTGCGCATGCGGCTATTGATGATCGCGGCCGGCATCTGCGGCATTGCGGCGCTGATGCTGCTGCCGCGGGCGGTGGAATCGGCCTGGCTGCTGCTGGTTCAGGACGATCCGGTGCTGCTCGCCGATCGTCAGCTTGCCCGCAGCTTCGACAGTGCTGCGGCGGCGCGCGAAATCGAGGAGGCCCTGGCCGCCGACGATGCGGAACTGGCGCAGAGTTTCGTCGAGCTTTCGCGCGATCGCAATGTGCCGGTCGCGCCCGAACTGGTGGCGCGCGTGGATGCTGCGGTCAAGACGGCGTCGAGCGCGTCAAAGACCGCGGAGAAATTCGCCACCGGACTGATCTTTGGGGAGCCGGATGACATGGTCAGCCTTGCCGGCACCGCGCTCGGTGACCTGTTCGTATTCGGCGACGTGCGCGACGCCGTGCGCGAGGGCTCGCGGTTCGCCAAGGGACAGGAGGTTGACACGCTGATCCTCGGGCTGTCGGCCGTCGGTATCGCGGTGACCGCTGGGACCTATGCGTCTCTTGGTACGGCGGCGCCCGCGCGCGCGGGCCTCTCGCTCGTGAAGGCCGCACGCAAGACCGGCCGGATCTCGGCGCGCATGGCGGAATCGATCGGGCGGACATTGCGGTCGGTGGTCGACGGTCCGGCGCTCAAGCATGCGATCGACGGGGCGTCGAAGACCAATCCGGCCGCGACCGTGCGGGCGGTGCGCGGCGCCGTGAAGCTCGAAAAGGCCGACGATCTGTTCCGGCTGACGCGCAATGTCGGAGAGGTCCAGGCCAAGGCCGGGACGCGGGCGGCACTCGACGGGTTGAAATTGTCGGATTCGCCGCGCGAGATGACGCGAGTCGCAAAGCTCGCGCAGAAGGAGGGCGGACGGACCCGTGCGGTGCTGAAATTCCTCGGCCGCGGCGCCATCGCGCTGACCGCGCTGGCGTTCGACCTCTCGCTCTGGATCTTGTGGGCGGCGCTGACGCTGTTCGGCTTTGTCTCCTCGGCCAAGGGGGCGGCCGAGCGCGCGACCTGGCGAAGTCTGCAAAAGCGGAAGGTCCGCCGTGCGCAAATGGAACTCCAGCGCCAGCGCCGCTTGGCAATCGCCGCTCCGCAAGGGTAGGGTCCGGCCGCCTTCATCCGGGCGGCACCATCAACCGACACCATGCCAAGCTTCAGACACGGCGACGTCGAGATCGCCTATCTCGACCAAGGTGAGGGCGATCCCATCGTCCTCATTCACGGCTTTGCCTCGAACCGCGAGGTCAACTGGCTCTATCCCGGCTGGGTCGCGACGCTAACCGCAGCGGGGCGGCGCGTCATCGCACTCGACAATCGCGGCCACGGCCAGTCGACCAAGCTCTACGATCCGGCCGATTATCACACCGGCAAGATGGCGGAAGACGCACGCGCGTTGCTCGATCATCTCACGATTCAACGCGCCGATATTTTTGGCTATTCGATGGGCGCTCGGATCACCGCCTTTCTCGCCGCAGCGCATCCGGAACGCGTGCGCGCAATCATACTCGGCGGTCTTGGCTACAAACTGATCGATGGTGTAGGTCTGCCTGATTCAATCGCCACCGCGCTGGAAGCGCCTTCGCTTGCCGACGTGACCGATCCCATGGCACGCACCTTCCGTGCTTTCGCCGACCAGACCAAATCCGATCGGCTGGCGCTCGCGGCCTGCATCCGCGGATCGCGGCAGGTTATGACGGTGGACGAGGTCTCGCGTATTGCAGCGACGGCGCTGGTTGCGGTCGGCACCAAGGATGACGTGGCAGGTCCTGCGGGCAAGCTCGCGGCGGTGATGCGTCATGCGCGCGCCCTCGACATCGAGGGCCGCGACCATATGCTGGCGGTCGGCGACAAGAGCTTCAAGAGCGCGGTTTTGCAATTTCTCGACGAGCGAGCGTGAGTGGCGCGATGACCAAACACGTAATGCCCGCACAGTCTGTTTTCGCCGGTGCAAAAGGCAATCGCCTGGTCGGCGACGTATTCGGCACCGAAGGCCCGGCGGTGATGCTGCTGCATGGCGGCGGGCAGACCCGGCATGCCTGGCGGGCCACCGCGGCGCAGCTGGCGCGGCGGGGCTGGACCGCCTATGCCATCGATCAGCGCGGCCACGGCGATTCCGAGTGGGTGGCGGACGGCGCCTATTCGTTCGCCGATTTCGCCGGCGATGTGAAGGCGCTGGCGGCGCAATTGGCCCAGCGGCATGGCGAGGCTCCGGCCGCAATCGGCGCGTCAATGGGCGGTATTGCGTCCATGCTGGCCGAAGGCGAGGCCTTCCGCGACGAGGGTGCGCATGTGCTGTCGTCGCTGGTGCTCGTCGACATCACCCCGCGGGTCGATTTTGAAGGCGTGGACAAGGTGCAGGGCTTCATGCGCGCCCATGCCAAGGAGGGCTTCGCCACCATCGAGGAGGCGGCGGACGCGGTTGCGCAATATCTGCCGCACCGGCCGCGGCCGAAAAGCACCGAAGGCCTGAAGAAAAATCTGCGGCTCGGCGAGGACGGCCGCTGGCGCTGGCATTGGGATCCGCGCTTCATGGACGGGCGCAAGCGTTTCGACCCGGATCGAACCAAGCTCGAAAGCGCCATGCTGGATGCCGCGCGTCACATCAAGGTTCCAGCGCTGCTGGTCCGCGGCGGCTCCTCCGAACTGGTGCAGGAAGAGCATGCGCGGGAATTTCTGCAACTCGTCCCGCACGCGGAATATGTCGATGTCGGTGGCGCCCGTCATATGGTGGCGGGCGATGCCAACGATCATTTCGCTACCGCCGTGGTGGATTTCCTGAGCCGCATGCACCGGCAAGCGTAATCCCGGCCGGATCGACGAAACTTCAGCGTTACGAACAACATAGCGCTACGGCGTAGAAAATTATTCTCTAAACAAGCAAAAACCATCCCCCGACTTTGGCAATAATCCGGGGTGGCGGAGATCATTTTCAACGTCTATGTATTAGTTCCGAAATTCGGAAACGAGGCGTCAGATGCCGCATTATCAGGTCAAGCCGGCCAATACGGTCGGCAAGGTCGATCCGGTCTGGTCGAAAATCCGCGAGGAAGCCGACGCCATCGTGCGCGCGGAGCCGGCGCTCGCCACCTTCATTTATTCGACCATCTTGCTGCATGACACCCTTGAAGCTGCGGTGGTGCATCGGGCATCCGAGCGGCTCGACCATCAGGACGTTTCGGGTGAGATGATCCGGCAGGCCTATGCCGATGCGCTTGCCGACGAACCTTCGATCGGCGACGCGTTCCGCGCCGATATCGTGGCGACCATCGACCGCGATCCTGCGACCGAGCGGTTCATCGAGCCGGTTCTCTACTACAAGGGCTTTCACGCCATCGTCACGCATCGGCTGGCGCACTGGCTCTACCGCAAGGGCCGCCGCGACCTGGCGCTCTATCTTCAGAGCCGGTCCTCGGCGGTGTTTCAATGCGACATTCATCCCAATGCGCCGATCGGTCGCGGCATTTTCCTCGACCATGCCACCGGGCTCGTGGTTGGCGAAACCGCAGTGATCGAGGACGACGTGTCGATGCTGCATGGGGTGACGCTCGGCGGCACCGGCAAGGAGGATGGCGATCGGCATCCGAAGATTCGCCGCGGCGTGCTGATCGGCGCCGGCGCCAAGATTCTCGGCAATATCGAGGTCGGCCATTGCGCGCGCATTGCGGCAGGCTCGGTGGTGATCAAGCCCGTGCCGAACAACGTGACCGTGGCGGGCGTTCCCGCGCGCGTTGTCGGTACCGCAGGCTGCGCCGAGCCGTCGCGGCGGATGGATATGCTTTTCGACGTCGGCAATTAAG
>NZ_JBKBVB010000101.1:0-16371 GCF_046289595.1 Pseudorhodoplanes sp. | reverse complement strand
CGCCATGGCGCATGCAGTGCTGCCGGGCGCTGCCATCGGCTTCATGATTTCCGGTCTCAGCATTTTCGCGATGACCGCGGGCGGGCTGATCGCGGGCTTTGTGGTGGCGCTGGTCGCGGGACTGGTTGCGCGCGCCACCGAGTTGAAGGAGGACGCCTCGCTCGCCGTGTTCTTCCTATTGTCGCTCGCGATCGGCGTGACCATCATCTCGGTGCGCGGCACCAATATCGACTTGCTGCATTTCCTGTTCGGATCTGTGCTGGCACTCGACAACCAGACCCTGACGCTGATCGCGATCAATGCCACGGTGACGCTGCTCGGGCTCGCGCTGGTCTACCGGCCGCTGGTGATGGAGTGCGTCGACCCGCTCTATCTGCGCTCGGTCAGCCGAGCCGGCGGCCCGGCGCATCTGATCTTTCTGGCCTTGCTGGTCGTCAATCTCGTCTCCGGTTTTCACGCGCTGGGCACGCTGCTCGCTGTCGGCATCATGATGGTGCCGGCCGCGATCGGCCGCTTCTGGGCGCGCGACATTACGCAGATGATCGTTGTCGCAGTGCTGGCCGGAATGTTGTCCGGCTATGCCGGGCTTCTGGTTTCATTCCATACTGCGGCGCCTGCGGGGCCCGCGGTGATACTGGTCGCGGGAATTCTGTATGCGCTCTCGCTCCTGTTCGGCAATGTCGGCGGGCTGGTGCGGCAGATGTTTCCGGGACGCCATCTCGAAGCCTGACAGTCAGGAGGGTCCTTATGCCGACGAGACGATTTTTTCTCGCTGCCCTGGCCATTGCAGCACTCCCGCATGTCGCCGGAACGGCATTCGCGCAGGAACCGGAGAAACTCCCTGTTGTCGCGACCTTCTCGATCCTCGGCGATATTGTATCGAATGTCGGCGGCGACCGGGTGAGCGTGAAGAACATCGTCGGGCCGAACGCCGATTCGCATGTCTATTCGCCCTCGCCCGCGGACGCGAAGATGCTGGCTGACGCCAAGGTGATTGTGACCAACGGGCTGGGTTTCGAGGGCTGGCTGGCGCGGCTGGTCAAGTCGTCCAACACCAAGGCGCCCAATATCGTTGCGGCCACGGGCATCAAGCCGCGCAAGATGGCCGGCCAGCACGCGCACGGCCATGGTCACAAGCACGGCCACAAACACAGCCATGGCCACAGCCATGGCGACGGCGATCCGCATGCCTGGCAATCGGTGGCCAATGTGAAGATTTACGTCGCCAATATCCGGGATGGACTGATCGCCGCCGACCCGGCCGGCAAGGCGGTTTATGAGGACAATGCCGCCGCCTATCTCGCCAGGCTCGACGAACTCGACCGCGAGGTGCGCGAGGCGGTCGGCCGTATTCCCGCCGATCGCCGCAAAGTCATCACCACCCACGACGCGTTCGGCTATTTCCAGGATGCCTACGGGCTGACTTTTGTCGCTCCCCAAGGCGTGTCCACTGATTCGGAGGCCTCGGCCAGGGATGTGGCGCGGATCATCACCCAGATCAGAAAGCAGAAAATTCCTGCCTTGTTCCTGGAAAATGTCAGCGATCCGCGGCTCCTCAAGCAAATCGCCGACGAAACCGGCGCCAAAATCGGCGGTACCCTTTATTCCGATGCCCTGACCGACGAAAAAGGCCCGGCCCCCACTTACATCGACCTTATCCGGCACAATATAAGGACGCTCAGCGCGGCGCTGCAGTCCTAGCCGCCGTGCTCCGCCCGCCTCGGGCGGCCCGGAAAATCGGCTGGAGCGTTCATGTCCGACAAGATTCCCGTCACGGTGCTGACCGGCTATCTCGGCGCCGGCAAGACCACGCTGCTCAACCGCATCCTCTCCGAACCGCATGGCAAGAAATATGCGGTGATCGTCAATGAATTTGGCGAGATCGGCATCGACAACGACCTGATCGTCAACGCCGACGAGGAAGTCTTCGAGATGAATAACGGCTGCATCTGCTGCACCGTGCGCGGCGACCTGATCCGCATCATCGAGGGGCTGATGCGCCGGAAGGGCAAGTTCGACGCGATCATCGTCGAGACCACCGGGCTCGCCGACCCTGCGCCGGTGGCGCAGACCTTCTTCGTCGACGAGGAGGTCGGCAAGAAGACGCGGCTCGACGCGGTGGTCACGGTCGCCGACGCGAAGTGGCTGAAGGACCGTCTGAAGGACGCGCCCGAAGCCAAGAACCAGATTGCCTTTGCCGATGTCATTCTGGTCAACAAGACCGATCTGGTGGAGGAGGCGGATCTTCAGGAAGTCGAGGCGCGGATCCGCGGAATCAATCCGTATGCGAAGCTGCACCGCACCCAACGCTCACAGATCGCGCTCGACGAAGTGCTGGACCGCAAGGCCTTCGACCTCGACCGGATTCTCGATATCGAGCCGGACTTCCTGCACGGCCAAACGCATGATCACGACCACGATCACCACAATCATGATCATCATCACGGCCACGAGCACCACGGCCATCACCATCACGGCGTGAAGCATTACCACGATGAGGACATGCAGTCGATTTCGCTCTCGACCGACCAGCCGCTCAACCCGGAAAAGTTCTTTCCGTGGATACAGAAGCTGGTCGCCGAAGACGGGCCTGCAATTTTGCGCTCCAAAGGCATTCTTTCCTTCAAGGACGATCCCGACCGCTTCGTATTCCAGGGCGTGCACATGATCCTGGACGGCGATCATCAGCGTCCCTGGAAGGACGGCGAGGAGCGGGTGAGCCGCATTGTCTTCATCGGCCGCCACCTTCCCGAAGAAAAAATTCGCACGGGCTTCGCCGAGTGCGTGGCCTGATCCATCGCGCGGTCGTCCCGGCCGAGCGCAAGCAAGAGCCGGGACCATAATCCCGGTGCGGGTTGTTCGCCCTGTTATTTCCTGATTGAAACGCAGGCGGTTATGGGTTCCGGATAGACTTCGCTGCGCTCAGGCTTCCGGGACGACTGAGAATGACGATGTCCGACACGCGTTCCCCTGCCAACACGCCGTCCGTCGCCGGCCGCGCCACAATGGTTGCCACGGGCGGCTCCGTCATTGCCGCGCATTTCCTCGGAGAGAAGGCTGTTTTCGTCCTTGCCGAGGATGCCGTGCTGCTGGTCGCTGGCGACGGTGCAAGCCAGCGGGTGCCGCTGCATGAGGGCGGAATCCTCTCCTCGGCCTGCGACGGCCGTCATCTCGTCACCGGCGGCGACGATGGCCGGGTCATGGAGATCGACCGCGCAGGGGTGATGCGCACGGTCTTTGCCGATCCAAAGCGGCGCTGGATCGATCATGTCGCGCTCGGACCGGACGGCGCCGTCGCCTGGTCGGTCGGCAAGGCCGCTCAGGTCGCCGCGCGCAAGGGCGAGGTGAAGTCGCTCGACCTGCCGTCAAGCGCCGGCGGGCTCGCCTTCATGCCGAAGGGCATGCGCCTGGCGATCGCTCATTACAACGGCGCCTCGCTATGGTTTCCGAATGCGCAGGTCAAACCCGAATTCCTCGAATGGAAGGGCTCGCATCTTGGCGCCACGGTCAGCCCGGACGGCCGCTTTCTGGTTACCAGCATGCAGGAGCCGATGCTGCATGGCTGGCGGCTGGTGGATGGCAAGCATATGCGGATGTCGGGTTATGCCGCGCGGGTGCGCTCCATGAGCTGGACCGCGGACGGCGCCTTCCTCGCGACCGGCGGCTCCGACCAGCTCATCCTGTGGCCTTTCGCCGGTAAGGACGGTCCGATGGGCAAACAGCCGGCGCTTCTTGCGCCTCATGCCAAAAAGCTCGCGGTCGTCGCCTGTCATCCAAAGCAGCCTGTCGTCGCGGCGGGCTACGAGGACGGGCTTGTGCTGCTGGTGCGGCTCGATGATGGCGCCGAGGTGCTGGTGCATTCCTCCGATCTCGATGCGCCGGTTACGGCGCTCTGCTGGAGCGGCGACGGACTGAAACTCGCCTTTGCCTGTGAGGATCGCGCGGCAGGTGTGGTAGACTTGTCCTGACGCAAATGTCGGAGGGGCGACATGTTTCGCCGAAGCGGCACGGTTCTGATGGTTTTGTTTGTGCTGTGCGGGTTCGGCGTTCCCGCATTTTCGTTGCCAAAGACCGTTGTTATTCTGCGCCACGGCGAGAAGGAGAGCGTCTCGTCACTGTGCCGTCTTGGCATCGACCGCTCTCTCGCGCTCGCCTCCCAGTATCTCGGTCAGGGTGCAAGGGATTCGCTGTTTCCTGCGGGCGAGCGGCCCGCGGGGTTTTTCGCGCTCACCCTCGACACACTGCAATTCGCCTCTCCCGCGGCGGCGACATGGGAAATGCCGGTCACGGTGTTTTCAGCGGTGCCGTTGCCGGGCGTCGATCCAACGCCGCAGCTCAATCTGCGCACCCAGCAGGCGGCGGGCGCCGTGCTGGACGATCCGCGCTATCACGGCCGGATCGTCGTCATGGTGTGGAATCATCGTCACATCGCCGATGAGGCGATGGCGCGGAAGTTTCCCGACCAGAAGGTGACGCTGCGGCAGCTTCTCAATCTCGACAAGCTGCCGGATGTGCCGGATAGCTGGCCCGGATACACCTACGACCATTTCTGGATCGTGGAGTTCGGGACCAGCGGATCGCAGGTGCCAACCGGCTTTCGGATGGTCAGGCAGGAATTTGCCCCGCCGTTCGACAGACTGCCATCGGCCGAATGGGGCAAGCGCCTGAAGCTGCCGATGGGCAGCAAGTGCCTGCCGTGAGTTGTCATCGCGCGGCCTGCGCGGCGAATCGAAGCAATCCGAAGCAATCCGAAGCAATCCGAAGCAATCCGAAGCAATCCAGGTGACCCGCGACCGGATGGATTGCTCCGCTTCGCTCCAATGACGGAAAGAGGCGCTTTGCGGCAGAAGGTTACCGCACCAGCACGTTCCTGAACTGCCACGGGTCGCGCTTGTCGATGTCTTCCGGAAACAGCCCCGGCCGCCCTTCGAGCGGCGTCCAGTCGGTGTAAACCCCCACGACCGGGCCGAGATACGGCATCTGAACTTCGAGGCAGCGGCGGAAATCCATCTCGTCGGCTTCCACAATGCCCGCGTTCGGATTTTCCAGCGCCCAGACCATGCCGGCCAGCACGGCCGAGGTGACCTGCAGACCGGTCGCGTTCTGATACGGCGCGATGTTGCGGGTCTCGTCGATCGAGAGCTGCGAGCCGTACCAATAGGCGTTCTTCTTGTGGCCGTAGAGCAGCACGCCCAGCTCGTCGATGCCGTCGACGATCTCGTTCTCGTCGAGAATGTGGATCTTGTCCTGCTTCTTGCCGGCGCGGCCGAACATCTCATGCAGCGACAGCACCGCGTCGTTGCAGGGATGATAGGCGTAGTGGCAGGTCGGCCGGTAGGTCACCTTTCGTCCGTCGCGCACGGTGAAATAGTCCGCGATCGAGATCGACTCGTTATGCGTGACCAGGAAGCCGTATTGCCCCTTTGCGGTCGGCGTCCAGGACCGCACGCGGGTGTCGGCGCCGGGCTGCAGCAGGTAGATCGCCGCCTGGCAGCCGGTCTTGTGCTTCTTGCCGTTCTTCGGCATCCACTTTTCGTGTGTGCCCCAGCCGAGTTCGGCCGGTTGCAGGCCTTCCGAGACAAAGCCCTCGACCGACCAGGTGTTGACGAATGTCTCGATCGGCTTTGGATATTTGGCGCGCTGGGTGTCGCGCTCGGCGATATGGATACCCTTGACGCCGAGCTTCTTGGCGAGCTTCGCCCAATCCTCGCGGGTCTTGGGCTCCTTGATCTTGGTGTTGGTATCGGCTGCGATATTCAGCAGCGCCTGCTTGACGAACCACGACACCATGCCGGGATTGGCGCCGCAGCACGACACCGCCGTGGTCGAGCCCGGCTTGCGCTTGCGTTTCGCCGCAAGCGTGGCCTCGCGCAGCGCGTAATTCGACCGCGCCTCCGGCCCCTTCCTCGGGTCGAAATAGAAGCCCGCCCAGGGCTCGTTCACGGTGTCGATGTAGAGCGCGCCCAGCTCGTTGCAGAGCTCCATGATATCGAGCGAGGAGGTGTCGACCGACAGATTGACGCAAAAGCCCTGGCCGCCGCCTGCGGTGAGCAACGGCGTCAGAAGCTGCCTGTAATTGTCGCGCGTCACCGCCTCGTGGATGAAGCGGATGCCGCGTTCATCCAGCAGTTTCCGATCCTTGTCTTCCGGGTCGATGACCACGAAGCGCGACTTGTCATAGTGGAAATGGCGCTCGATCAGCGGCAGCGTGCCTTTTCCGATCGAGCCGAAACCGATCATCACAATAGGGCCGTCGATCTTGCCGTGCACGGGCCAGTCGGTCATCTCGTGTCGCTCCAGTCAGAAGGGAAATCAAAAGGGGAATGGGCGGGTATCGCGGCCTCTGCGATACCCGCCCAGGCTTTGCGGCGCAAACCTAGGCTGCGCGCGGTGTCGGGCTTTTGACAGCCCCGTTGGATGCCGCCGCCACCAGAGCGCCAAGCTCGGGCTTGGGTGCGCGGCGGCCGGTGGCGCCGATCATGCCGCGGGCCCCATCGAGCGCGCCGGCAGTGAGTTCGAGCGCAAGCAGCCGGTCCTGCTGATAGGGACCGGGCATCCAGAGCAGTCCGGTCTTCTCCGCCGAGAAGCCGAACCGGCCGTAATAGGGCGCATCGCCCACGAGCAGGATGGCGCTGTGACCCCGCATGCGCGCGGTGGCGATCGCCTGCTTCATCAGCTTGCCGCCGATGCCCTTGCCCTGGTGCTCCGGCGAAACCGCGAGCGGGCCGAGAAGCAGCGCCGGACGGCCGGGACCGGCCGACACGTCCCACAGGCGGACCGAGCCGACGACGCGGCCTTTCTCGGTCGCGACGAAGGACAGGCCGGCCGCGGGAAGCCGATCCTCGCGCAGGCGCTCCGAAGTCTTGGCGAAACGCACCTCGCCATAGGCGCGGTCGAGCAATGCCTCGCGCGCATCGAAATCGGCAATCTTTTCCTGGCGAATGGCAGCCATGGCCATCTCCTTCCGTGCCCCGCTTTTCACGGGACGGCTTCAGTCCTGAAAGGTGAAGGGAAGGGGAGCCGGTTTAGCGCCGGCTCCCGGCGTTGTCAGATATGGCCCGATCGCGGAGCGATCAGATGTGGCCCGATCGCGGAGCGATCAGATGTGGATCGTCTTCAGCGGCGGGAAGCCGTTGAAGGCCACCGACGAGTAGGTCGAGGTATACGCACCCGTGCCCTCGATCAGCAGCTTGTCGCCGATCTCCAGCGAGACCGGCAGCGGATAGGGCTGCTTCTCGTAGAGAACGTCCGCCGAGTCGCAGGTCGGGCCGGCGAGAATGCACGGTGCCATCTCGCCGCCGTCGCGCGGGGTGCGGATCGGGTAGCGGATCGCCTCGTCCATGGTCTCGGCGAGACCGCCGAACTTGCCGATGTCGAGATAGACCCAGCGCACCTCGTCCTCCTCGCTTTTCTTGGAGACGAGGACGACTTCGGTCTCGATCACGCCGGCATTGCCGACCATGCCGCGGCCCGGCTCGATGATGGTTTCCGGGATGCGGTTGCCGAAATGCTTGCGCAAGGCCCGGAAGATCGCCGAGCCATAGGTCTTCACCGTCGGCACGTTCTTCAGGTACTTGGTCGGGAAGCCGCCGCCGAGATTGACCATCGACAGGTTGATCCCGCGCTCTCCGCACTCCTTGAACACGGCCGATGCCTGCGCCAAAGCGCGATCCCACGCATGCTGGTTGCGCTGCTGCGAACCGACATGGAACGAGATGCCGTAGGCATTCAGGCCCTGACGATGCGCGTGCTCAAGCACGTCCGCGGCCATCGAAGGCTCGCAGCCGAACTTGCGCGAGAGCGGCCATTCGGCGCCTGCGCCGTCGCACAGGATGCGGCAGAACACCTTCGCGCCGGGCGCCGCGCGGGCGACCTTCTCGACTTCGGCCTTGCAGTCGACCGCGAACAGGCGAACGCCGATCTCGTAGGCGCGCGCGATGTCGCGCTCCTTCTTGATGGTGTTGCCATAGGAGATGCGGTCGGGCGTGGCGCCGGCCGCGAGCGCCATCTCGATCTCGGCGACCGAGGCGGTGTCGAAGCAGGAGCCGAGCGAGGCCAGCAGCGACAGCACTTCCGGGGCCGGGTTTGCCTTCACGGCATAGAACACACGGCTGTCCGGCAGCGCCTTTGCAAAGGCGTTGTAATTGTCGCGCACGACGTCGAGATCGACCACCAGCACGGGGCCGTCTTCGGTGCGGGTGCGAAGGAATTCGCGGATGCGGTCGGTCATTGGTCTTCCCCAAAACAGCGCTGCGGGGCAATGCCAGAGGCTCTGGCACAGCACCCTCGGTAAGCGTCTGATGGCGAATCCGCGCTGCCGTGCGATGGAGGTCACGACGAGCGGCGTTCGACACCGGACAGTGCTGCCGTGGATTGGATGGGGAGACCCCGTCCGCACACCTGGCAATGAAGGACAAGCCCTTTCGGTAACCAGACCGGCTTTTGGACAGCCGGCGATAGCCAAAAAAGCCCGCTCCGTCGTTGCTTTAAGTCGCGTCCTCAGCGGAGAACTGAGTTCGCCGGTTTCGCCTCCGGCTGCCGGTCAGAGTTCTTGGAGAGACTCTCCGCAGAGAGCTTAGTCTCACCAGGCGGCTGGCGGGCCTCTTGTCCCGCTACCTACCGACCGACACGCGACCACAGGCACGTGCGAAATTGGGCAAGTCCGCAAATAATACATTTGCGCGGGGTGTCAAGCATTATGCGCGCGCTGCGGCTCAAAAACGTCGAAACTTACCGAGACGTTAACGCAGCACAGGTGCGCGACGCGTCGGGCATGACGCAAGGTGGCGCGCAACCGTGCTCATGCGTCGTTAGCCGCCACGTCATCGCCTTGCGACGCGCAGCTATGCGCCGCATCCGTGAACGCGCTCAGCGCGGCCGTCGCACCGCGCGCAGCTTGCCGCTATTGCCGCCGCCGCAGAAGAAACGGTCGCGTCCGTCCGACTCAAGCCCCGAGACGCCGGTGCCGGGCGGCAGATCGATACGCTCGAGCACCTCGCCGGATTGCGGATCGATGCGGCGCAGGCCGCTTTCCTCGCCTTCCCAGGTGCCGTGCCAGAGTTCGTCCTGCAGCCAGGTGACGCCGGTGACGAAGCGGTTCGACTCGATGGTGCGCAGGATCGCGCCGGTGTCCGGATCGATCTGGTGGATTTTGCGCTCGCGATACTGCCCGACCCAGAGCGTCCCTTCGGCCCAGGCCATCCCGGAATCGCCGCCGCCGCCGGGCGCAGGAATCGTCGCGAGCACCCGGCCGGTCTGCGGGTCGATCTTGTTGATTTTGTCCTCGGCGATCTGGAACAGGTGTGTGCCGTCGAAAGCCGTTCCCGCGTGTCCCGGCAAGCCGAGCGTGCGCACGATGGCGCCGCTCTGCGGATCGAGGGCGCAAATGCGGTCGCCTGCGGCGAACCAGACATGCCGGCCGTCAAACGTGACCCCGGCCACTTGTTCGATTGCCGGAAACGGGCCGTACTCGCGAAGGATTTCGGCCGGTTGCTCGACCACTGTCATTTCAATGCTCCACACGCGTTCCGCTTTGCTGTGACCGCAAGCTAGTCGCCGGGCAGCGGACCCGAGAGTAACAAGATTGTCGTGAAACCCGGGATCGGCGGCGTCATCCAGCGGCGCGCGCGGGCGCGGCCGACCCACTGCACCTTGCCCGCCGCGGCCAGATCGTCGAGCGCGCGCTGCACGGTACGCTGGCTCGCTCCGAGCGCAAGGGCCAGCGCCGAACTCGACCAGGCTTCGCCGTCGGAAAGGCAGGCGAGGACTGCACCGTGCTCCTCTTCGATGGGGTGTGCGAGCACCGCGACATTGCTGACGCGACGCGGGGTGAGGGCAAAGCCGTATTTCGTTGCGGTAATGTCGGCGGCCGCCCGCAGAAGCCGGCGCAGTCGTCCGATCTCGACCCGCAGGCGCGCGCGATGCGATTCGTCGGCCCGCTTCGCCCGGAATGCCCGCGCGACCAGAGCGTCGCGCGGCACATCGCCTGGCCACGCTTCGGCGAGGGCGCGCGCCAGAGCGAACAGGACAGGACGGCGCGCCAGCGAGATCGTGGAGCCCTGGTCACGCACGACATTGCGGCACGCATCGACCAGAAGCGCCTCCGACGACAGCAGCGCCTCGACCTGTTCGAGGAGCAACGGACGCTCGGTGCCGCCTTCGAGCAGCCGTGCCGCAGGCATCTCCAAAAGCCTCAGCGTTCTCTCGACCTCGGCGGTCAGAGCAGGGATGCCCGCCGTCCGCGCCGCGTGCTGTGCCGCTTCCATCGCGGCCCGCGCCGGTGCCGTCTGGATTCGGCGCATTGCGATACCCGCGGCGGCCAGGTGGTGCGCCGTTCGCAAAGCCGGCGGCAACGACGCGGGATCGATGGCGCCCAGCGCGCGTTCAGCGTTGTCGAGGCTGCCGACCAGCAGCATGCGGCGAATTGCGAGATGCTGGGCGAGTGCCGCATTGATCCGGTCGCCATGGGCTTGAAGCGTCGTCCGCGCCGCGTCGAGCGCGTGCACGGGCCAGCCGAGGTCGCGCGACGCCAGCGCCACTTCGGCCTCCGCAACCACGCATCTCGCCCGCGCAACCGCTTCCATCGGACTGAAAGCGCGTAACGCACGGCGCAGCAGCGCCCTGGCTTTGCCGAACTCACCGAGTTGCGCCATCGCGATTCCCCGTAGCGCCAGCGCCGGCGCATCGTCGCGCAGCGCGACGCGCTGCAGCGCGCCCAGCGGATCGCCGGCGGCCAATGCGCGTCCGGCGGCGGTGATCAGCGAGTCCATTCGTTTCCCGTCGCCCTTGTCTCTGCCGCCATTGCGATGACAGACCCTCGTATCACGTGACTGAGCGGGGTGATGTGCGGGCTGCGTATTCAGTCCTTGGACGCCAGCGTCCGTATTCTATTGACGACGTGGTCGACATGCGGCCGCACATGCGGATCAAGATCGTGCCAAGCCTCCGGCTCGTCGCCGAGATACACCGCTCGGGCATGCGCAAGCACCGGCCGGTGCTCCTCGGGAAGGCGTGCGAGCGCCCAGTTGGCCGCTTCGTCCTTGGAACGAATCTCGCCGGTCGCGAGCGTGTTCCATATCCGTGCCAGCGTCAGCAGCCCATTCCGTCTGTCGTCGCCCTCTTCGATACCTGGCATAATAACGGGGATGGCTTCGGTCATCGCGCGCACAAGATCGACTCGCGGCACCGGCTCCAAGATTTTTGCGATGGGCGGTCCGAGCAGCGGCACGGCCGCCCGGCGTGCGGTCTCGACGAGGATCGTCACGTCCGGGTCGGGGTGTGGCCATTTCGGCAATTCGCCCCGTTTCAGCTCTTCGCGCATCCACTCACCGTACTGAAGCTCGATGCTCGGCGGATAGCGCCACGGCATGAGAGAGGGCCGCGCTACGACGGAAAGCTCTATCGGACGGCCCGGCCCGCCATCGGCGTGCCAGCCAGAGATCGGCATGAGCCGCCGGATGATCGTCGCTCTCTCATCGCCGGAGAGTGAGCGGCTGCTGATGGTCAGGACATCGATGTCGCTGTTGGGACGCAAACCGCCCGCGACCGCTGACCCGTAAAGGTACACCGCGAGGGCGGCGTCGCCGAGCGTGTCCCGGATAATGTCGGTGGCCGCCGCAATCTGATCGCGCGACCGGGCCTCTTGACTGAGAAATGGCGTCATTGCGATGAAAATGCCAGCCACATCGAACCGTGGCAAAGTTCCGAGATAGGCCTGCTTCCGTGGCCGACGTCAAATCCGCTCGACCAGCGCCGGCCGCTCTGAAATCCCGTCACACTTGTCACTCTCGCCCGACGGCGCCGCGCCTCTATCTCGGAACCACCAGCGCGTCGCGTCGAACGCGGCGGCTAACCGAGAAGGAGAACCGGGATGCCAGATATCCTGCACCGCGTCGGTATCAAATCGTCACCGAACGAGGCCTACAAGGCGTTGACTGCGATCGATGGGCTTGCGGACTGGTGGACCAACGATACGCATGGACAAAGCAAGGTCGGCGAAGTGATCCGGTTCCGCTTCGGGGACAATGGCGGCTTCGACATGAAGGTGCTCGAGCTCGATCCCGGCAAGCGGGTGCTCTGGCAGGTGGTCGACGGACCGGCGGAGTGGATCGGGACGAAGATCAGCTTCGATCTGCGGCGCGAGGACGACTTCACCGTCGTCCTGTTCAAGCATCAGGGCTGGGCCGAGCCGGTCGAGTTCATGCATCACTGCAGCACGAAATGGGCGACCTTCCTGATGAGCCTGAAGTCGCTGATCGAGACCGGGAAGGGCGCGCCCTATCCGGACGACGTGATCGTAGATCGCCAGTGGCGCTGACCGAAGCGCATTCACCGGGTGGCGGCTGAAGCGGGACCCTTGCGGCGCGGCCGGCCTTCGGCGCCGGCCCGCTGTCAGCCTAGCGGCTGAACGGCTCGACCGTCCGGGCGAACTGGATGAATCGGAACATGATGTAGGCGCCCAGCGCCAGGAAGGCGACGTCGAGGACGCGCCGCACCGTTTCGTCGAAGCCGAACAGGTTCGCGATCGCCCATGAACCGGCAAACGCGGCGCCGAACACCTCGGCCCCGATCAGGATTGCCGCGCTGATTACGGTCACGACGTTGATCCAGATGACCTGCTTGCCGCCCGCCGGGCGTGCGGTCTTCGGGGTAGCGTCTGCGTTCATGGTTCGGTCCAGGTTCGAATGGCGGCGCAATGTCGTCGAAAGCCGGCCGCCGATCAAGGCTGGATTTGGCAGGTTAAAGACCCCATGTCGGGAGGAACCCGCCGCCTGAATTCCAGTAAACCGGGATAGTCCAGAGCATGACCGCACAAGCTGCGACCAACGGCCCGATTAGTACAGACAATCCGCTGCTCGCCCCCTGGATCGGCCCCTTCGAGGTTCCCCGGTTCGGGGAGATCGAGCCGGCGCATTTCGTCCCGGCCTTCGAACGGGCGATGGCCGAGCACAATGCCGAAATCGCCGCGATCGTCGGCAATCCCGCGCCGCCGACCTTCGCCAACACCATTGTCGCGCTTGAGAATTCCGGCCGGACGCTGGGCCGGGTCTCCGACGTTTTCTACGTCCTGGCCGGCGCCCATACCGACGACGCGATCCAGGCGGTCGAGCGCGAAATGTCGCCGCGGCTGTCCGCCCATCACAGCGCGATCCGCCTGAACGGCGATCTGTTCCGCCGCATCGATAAAGTCATGCACGACGCACCGGCGGCCGGCCTCGACCCCGAACAGATGCGCGTACTCGAGCGATACCACACCGATTTCCGCAGAGCCGGCGCGCATCTCGATCAGGCCGCGAAGGAACGCCTCGCCGCGATCGGCCAGCGGCTCGCCTCGCTCGGCACCGCCTTCAGCCAGAATGTGCTGGCCGACGAGCGCGACACATTCATCGAGCTGGATGGCGAGGACGATCTGGCTGGCCTGCCGGATTTCGTGCGCTCTGCCGCGCGCGAAGCGGCGGAGGCGCGCGGCCTCCAAGGCAAATATGTCGTCACGCTGTCGCGCTCCAGCGTCGAGCCGTTCCTGCAATATTCCTCGCGGCGCGACCTGCGCGAGAAGGCGTTCCGTGCCTGGATGGCGCGTGGCGACATGGGCGGTGCGACCGACAACAAGGCGATCATCGCCGAGATGGTGGCGCTGCGGGCCGAGCGGGCGAAGCTGCTGGGCTATCCGACCTATGCCGATTACCGCCTCGACGATTCCATGGCGAAGACCCCGCGTGCGGTGCGCGATCTGCTTGGCGACGTTTGGCCGCGCGCGCTCAAGCGGGCGCTGGCCGACCGCGACGGGCTTCAGGCGCTCGCCCAGGCCGAGGGCGGCAATTTCAAAATCGCGCCCTGGGACTGGCGCTACTATGCGGAGAAGCTGCGCAAGAAGCTGCATGACGTCGACGAGGCGGCGATCAAGCAATATCTGCAGCTCGACAGGATCATCGAGGCGGCATTCGACACCGCGAACCGTCTGTTCGGCCTGCGCTTCCGTGAAGTGATGGGCGTGCCGGTCTGGCATCCGGACGTGCGGGTCTGGGATGTCTCCGATGCCAATGGCAAGCATGTTGCGCTGTTCTTCGGCGATTATTTCGCGCGGCCCTCCAAGCATAGCGGCGCCTGGATGACCTCGCTGCGCGATCAGGAAAAGCTGATCGGCGATGTCCGCCCGCTGATCGTCAATGTGATGAACTTCAACAAGGGCGCGCCGGGAGAACCGGTGCTGCTCAGCTACGACGACGCCCGCACGCTGTTCCATGAATTCGGCCATGCGCTGCACGGTATGCTGTCGGATGTCACCTATCCGAAAATTTCCGGCACCAATGTCGACACCGATTTCGTCGAGCTGCCCTCCCAGCTTTACGAGCATTGGTTCGAGCGGCCCGAAGTTTTGCGCAAATTCGCGGTGCATTACCGGACCGGCGAGCCGATCCCCGAAGACCTGCTGAAGAAGATGCTGGATGCGCGCACCTTCAACCAGGGCTGCGCCACGCTGGAATATGTGGCGTCCGCTTTGGTCGATCTGGAATTCCACTCGCTGCCGGCGGCAGATGAACTCGATGTCTCGGCCTTCGAGCGCGCGACGCTGGAGAAACTCGGCATGCCCGGGGAGATCGCGATGCGGCACCGCTCCCCGCATTTCCAGCATGTGTTCGCCGGCTCGGCCTATTCGGCAGCCTATTACAGCTATATGTGGTCGGAGGTGCTGGACGCCGATGCGTTCCGCGCCTTCGAGGAGGCGGGCGACATTTTCGATCCGGCGGTCGCCGCAAAATTGCGGGACAATATCTATGCCGCCGGCGGCCGCCGTTCTTCGGACGAGGCCTATATTGCCTTCCGCGGCAAGCTGCCGTCGCCGGAGGCGCTCCTCGCGCGCCGCGGACTGGTGGACGCGGTGCCGGCCGGGGAGGCGTAGGCGCCTCTCTTGTCATGGCCGGGCTTGTCCCGGCCATCTACGTCTTTTACTGCTGATAGTCGTTAAGACGTGGATGCCTGCGACGGGCGCGGGCATGACGGATATCGAATGACAAATTCCCACACCTCCGGCCATCGCCGCGGCGTTGCTGCGGCTCCTCACCACGCCGCCGCTGAAGCCGGCCGGCTGATCCTCGCAGAGGGCGGCAACGCGCTGGAGGCGATGGTCGCGATGGCGGCGTCCATCGCTGCGGTCTATCCGCACATGAATCACATTGGCGGCGACGGCTTCTGGCTGGTGCGTGAGCCGAACGGCCGCATGCGTGCGCTGATGGCGCCGGGCCCGGCCGGGGCCAAGGCGACCATCGCGCATTACCGCGAGCGCGGCTACGACACGATCCCGGCGCGGGGGCCGCTCGCGGCGCTCACCGTTCCCGGCGCGATCGGCGGCTGGATGCTGGCGCTGGAGGCTGCGAAAGCGCTAGGCGGCAAGATGCCACTCGACCTGTTGCTCGCGCCCGCGATCAAGCAGGCGCGCGACGGCTATGTGGTCAGCCGCAGCCAGCATGCGCTGACCCGCGACAAGCTCGCCGAGATGGGCGCGGCCACCGGTTTCGCGCAAACCTTCCTCGCCGACGGCAAGGCGCCCGCCGAAGGCGCGACGATGAAACAATCGGCATTTGCGGCGACGCTCGATCATCTTGGCAATGCCGGGCTCGACGATTTCTACCGCGGCGATGTCGGCCGCGAGATCGCCGCCGACCTCGAACGGATCGGCGCGCCGGTGACGCGCTCAGACCTTGAAAAATACCGCGCCTATGTCGCCGATCCGCTGTCGATCCGGCTCGAGGCCGGCACGCTCTACAATGCGCCGCCGCCGACGCAGGGCCTCGCCTCGCTCATCATTCTTGCGCTGTTTGAACGGCTGCGTGTGACGGAGGCCGAAGGCTTCGACTTCGTCCACGGCCTCGTCGAATCCACCAAGCGCGCGTTTCGCGTGCGCGACCGGGTCGTCACCGATCCCAACCGGATCAAGGAACCGCTGGACCGTTATCTTGCAGCGGCCTTCCTCGATACCGAGGCGCAAAAGATCGACCGGGCGAAGGCAGCACGCTGGCCTGCGCCGTATGGCGAGGGCGATACGGTCTGGATGGGTGCGGCTGACGCATCAGGTCTCGTCGTCTCCTACATCCAGTCGATCTACTGGGAATTCGGGTCGGGCTGCGTGCTGCCGCGCACCGGCGTGCTGATGCAGAACCGCGGCGCGAGCTTCTCGCTCGACAAGGATGCGGTGAACCCGCTGCAGCCCGGCCGCTTGCCGTTCCACACCCTCAATCCGGCGCTCGCCGTGCTCAAGGACGGCCGCATCATGGCCTACGGCACCATGGGCGGCGACGGCCAGCCGCAGACGCAAGGCATGATTTTCGCGCGCCATGTGCTGTTCCGGCAGCCGCTGCCGGAGGCGATCGCGGC
>NZ_JBKBVB010000224.1:0-2863 GCF_046289595.1 Pseudorhodoplanes sp. | reverse complement strand
TATTGTCCGGCCGCGGATTCCGCCGACAGCATGATCGCATCGGCGCCTTCGAACACCGCAACCGAAACGTCCGATACTTCGGCGCGGGTCGGCACCGGGCTCGTGATCATCGATTCCAGCATCTGGGTGGCGACGATCACCGGCTTGCCGGCACGCCGCGCCGCGCGGGTGATCTGCTTCTGGATTCCCGGCACCTTTTCGAGCGGCAACTCGACGCCGAGATCGCCGCGGGCCACCATCAGGCCATCGGAGACTTCCATGATCTCGTTCAGCCGCTCCACCGCCTGAGGCTTTTCGATCTTGGACATGACCAGCGCGCGCCCGCGCGTGATTTTTTTGGCTTCGGCGATGTCCTCGGGGCGCTGGATGAAGGACAGCGCCAGCCAGTCGATCCCGGCATCGAGGGCTGCTTCAAGATCGGAGCGATCCTTCTCCGCGAGCGCCGAGAATGGCAGCGTGGTTTCCGGCAGGCTGACGCCCTTGCGGTCCGACAGCTTGCCGCCAACCTCGACCTCGGCGGTCAACTGGCCAGGCTCGCTGGCGGTGCAGCGCAGCCGCACCTTGCCGTCGTCGAGCAGCAATGTGTGTCCGGGCTTTGCCGCTGCGAGAATTTCCGGATGCGGCAGATAGACCCGCGATGGATCGCCCGGTGCGGCATTCGAGTCGAGGACGAAGGTATCGCCCCGCTTCACCGTCACCGAGCCGCCGCCGAAGGTGCCGAGCCGCAATTTCGGCCCCTGCAGATCGACCAGAATACCGATCGGGCGGCCGACTTCCTGCTCGACCGAACGGATCATGCCGATGAGTTCGCGCATGCGCTCGTGCGAGGTGTGACTCATATTGATGCGAAACACGTCGGCCCCGGCCTCGAACAGGCGCTGGATCACAGCCCGCTCCGACGAGGCCGGACCAAGTGTTGCGACGATCTTGGTCCGGCGTTGGCGTCTCATCGTGGCTGGTTTCCTGTTGCTGGCGGCATCAGATTGAGAGGGGATCGCGTTCCGGTTTGCGGCAGGGTGAAGGAGCCGCCGTTGCCGGGCGACAAGGGAGACTGATCCGAGCTTTCAGTCAATTGCACGGTCCAGGATCGCTGTTCACCGGTATCGACCTCGAAAAATCCGGTGCGGTCGAACCCGCGTGCGAGACAATCCTCCGTCCCCCGGATCGTAAATTCCTTTTCGCGCGAACACATGAATGCCTTGCCCGACCATTCGCCGCCGCGATCATAGTCGATGGCATAAACATAATAATATCGTGCGACGAGATTGCCGCGCAGCAGCGTCTCGCAGGATCGCGGCCCGAGATTCCACCAGCCCTCTGTAACCCAACCCTCGTTATCCTTGTAGCCGAGCGCAATCCCGACCTTGCCGCTGGTGTTGTTGCACATGCGGAAATCACCGGCGGCGAGTTCCGTGGCAGCGGACAGCAACAGCGTGGCAAGCACGCACCGCGCTGCGGCGGCGCCAAAAAAACCGAGGGGATGCTGGAGAGCCGATCGGATCACGGTCGTCAGATTGCGTTTATCGGGCGCCGGAGACAGCTAACATGCTGTTTTTGTGGGATTTTTCAACTTCTGTCAACGTTGTCCACCATGATCGCACGGAAATCGTTCACGTTGGTAAAGGTCGGCCCCGGCGAAATCAGGCCTCCGATACCAGCAAAGAAAGCTGTCGAATTGTTGTCCGCGAGGCACTGGGCGGCATCGAGACCCAGCGCGCGGGCACGGCCGGCGCTGCCGGCATCGACATAGGCGCCGGCGGGGTCGGCGGCAGAGCCCGCCCCGCCATCGGTGCCGTCGGTGTCGCCGGCGAGCGCGGCGATCCCTGAGGCCCCGTCGAGTTCCAAAGCCAGTGCAAGCGCAAATTCCTGGTTCGGGCCGCCGCGGCCGCTGCCGCGAATCGTCACAGTCAGTTCGCCGCCCGAGAGGATCACCGCGCGCCGCCCTTTCGCTTGCAGCTCGCGCGCCAGTGCGGCCTGGGCAGCCGCGACCTCGCGGGCTTCGCCCTCGATCCTGTCGCCAAGAAAGATGCAGTCATAGCCTGCGGCGCGGATCTGCGCCTCCGCCGCCTTGAACGAGTCGAGCGGCCGTGCGGCGAGACGATATTGCGCATCGCCAAAGACCGCATCGCCGGGTTTGGGCGATTCATTTGCCGGGTCGTTCAGCGCGGCGCTGACGGCATCCGGCAGGTCGAGCCGGTAGCGCGCGACGATGGCGCGCGCATCGGCAAGCGTGGTCGGATCGGCCACCGTTGGACCCGAGCCGATCACCGCCGGATCGTCGCCTGGCACATCCGAAATGCCGATGGTCAGGAGCGTTGCCGGAAAGGCATGGCGGGCAAGCCGCCCGCCCTTGATGCGCGAGAGATGCTTGCGCACGGTGTTGATCTCGCCGATCGAGGCGCCGGAGCGCAGCAATGCACGCGTCACCGCCTGCTTGACTTCGAGCGAGAGGCCCTGCGCCGGCGCAATCCAGTTGGCGGACGCGCCGCCCGACATCAGCACCAGCACGAGATCGTCTTTCGTTGCGCCGTCCGCAAGCGCAAGCGTGCGCGCCGTCGCATCGAGCCCGGCCTGGTCCGGCACCGGATGGCCCGCTTCTACCATCTCGACCTGGCGCAGCGGGCGCCCGTAGCCATGCCGCGCGACTGCAATGCCGGTCAGCCTGTCCTGCGCAAAGCCGCGATCGAGATAATGCGCTTCGGCGACTTCGGCCATCGAGCCTGCGGCCTTGCCCGCCGCGAGCAGGATCAGCTTTCCGGATTGCGGAGCGTCCGGCAGAAGCTGCGGCAGGCAGCGTGACGGATGCGCAGCCGCGATCGCGGTCCGGAACAGGTCTTCGAGAAAGTCACGGTGCGAGGTCATA
>NZ_JBKBVB010000223.1:0-2893 GCF_046289595.1 Pseudorhodoplanes sp. | reverse complement strand
TTTTTTGGCGTGCTTCATGAAGAGAAGCAGATAAAGATCCATGGTGCCGCCGGCACCCGTTACGCTCATGACGCGGATGGTCTTGTCTTTGTAGAAGTCTTCCGCCTTCTGAGCCAAGCCGGTTGCTGAGGCCAATGGCAACGACAGCATTGCCGCGAGAAAGGCCTTGGATATGTGTCCTCTGATCATCGAGACTCCTCCCTTTGCCGGGCGCCTGACGCGCCGCTTATTCGCTTTGAAAGCGCAGTTAAAGCGCTATGGTTGGCCCCGTCAATATCGTTCGACCCCGAACGATCTCGCCGCGTGAGGACCAGGTAGCGCCATGGCAGGCCAAACGAAAATTGCGCCGAATGCCGCATCCGGTATCCCGGTCGGCCGTCTGAAGGAGGCGATCGGGTTTCATCTGCGCCTTGCCCAGGAGGCATCCTTTCGCGCTTTTGCCGAACGGGCTGGGCGCGCCGGTGCCGGACTTAAGCCAAACCGCTATGCGATGCTGACCATCATCCAGGAAAATCCAGGGCTGACCCAGGCTGCACTCGGCCGGGCAAGCAGACGGGAAAAGTCGACCGTAACCCCTGCCTTGAACGAACTGGTCAGGAACGGTCTTGTGAAACGCCGCGCGTCACCGGCCGACCGCCGCGTTCAGACGCTCTGGCTGACGGCAAAGGGCAAGCGGCATCTGCGCGAGCTCACCCGGCATGCCATCGCTCATAATGAATTTCTGATCGGGCTGATCGGACAGGAGCATCGCGACCATCTGATGGAGCTTTTGTGCAGGATCATTCGCGGATGCGGCGACTACACAAAATGCGGAAAGCGGTACTAAGCGGGATGTCCACCGCGACGCGCAGTGAATTTATTGGCGGCGCATCAGACGGCGTCACGCATACAGCCGTTCGTTCTCCAGCCCCTTGTAGAGATCGGCGACCCATTCGCCGTAGCCGTTGAACAGCAATGTCGGCACCCGCTTGCCGCCGGCGCCAATGACTTCCTCGGTCGCCTGGCTCCAGCGCGGATGATCGACCTTGGGATTGACGTTGGCCCAGAAGCCGTATTCGTGCGACTGCAGATGCTCCCAATAGGATTTCGGCCGTTTGTCGGTGAAGTGGAAGCGCACGATCGACTTCACCGACTTGAAGCCGTATTTCCATGGCACCGCGAGCCGGATCGGCGCACCCATCTGACGCGGCGCGGGCTTGCCGTACACGCCGGTGACGAGGAAGGCGAGATCGTTGTTGGCCTCGGCGATGGTGAGGCCTTCGGTATAGGGCCACGGATACCAAGTCTGGCGCTGGCCGGGCGCGATCGAAGGATCCTTGAAGGTCTCCATCTGCAGGTATTTGGCCGACGACAAGGGCTTGGCCAATTCGACAAGCTTTGAAACCGGGAAGCCGGTCCACGGAATCGTCATGCTCCAGGCCTCGACGCAGCGCAGCCGGTAGATGCGTTCTTCCAGCGGCATTTTGCGGATCAGGTCGTCAATGCCGATCTCGAACGGCTTTTCCACCATGCCGTCGATCTTCACCGTCCACGGCCTGATCCTCAGCGCCTGCGCGCGCTGCGCGATCGCCTTGTCGCTGCCGAATTCAAAGAAATTGTTGTAGGAGGTCGCGATCTTTTCCTCGGTCAATGCGCGGTCGATCGGATAGGTGTTGTTGACCTTGGCCGGGTAGAGATCGGCGGTCGGATCGGGCAGCTTGTCGACATCGGAGATCCGTTGGGCTGCGGCATAACCGACGGTGAGCGCCCCGATCCCGCCGGCAATCAGGGCACGCCGGCTCAGGAAATAGCGTTCGGGTGTCACTTGGCTTTCCGGAATTTCCCAGCCGCGGCGGCGGATGATCTTCATCGCGTCTCTCCAGACGGGTGACCGTTGAACACATGACATACGCAGGTGCGCGCGGCCTCGCAAATCACGGATCGGAGACACGAAAATGATGGCCGCGCACCGTAACGAAGCGCTGCCCGCGGCCGAATAAACGTCAGACGGATTTTGCGGCCGCGCCCAGATGCGCGGCGACGATGGCACGGCCGGCATCGATGAAGTTCCGCGCCGGTCCTTCGTGTCCGGTGGCCTGGGTACAGACCAGAGCGCCCTCCAGCAGCATGAAAAGCTGATCGGCCAGCAGCTCCGGTTGCACCGCGCCCGCATCGCGGCACAGCCGCTCCAGGTTATGACGGAACTCCTGCTTGCATTGCTCGATCACGCACCGGGCCGGATGCCCCTTCTCGGGGAGTTCCACGGCGGCATTGGCGAGCGCGCAGCCGCGCGACTTGGGATCGCTGACATGACTGGCCGCTTCGACCAGCCAGGCGTCGAGCCGCGCACGGGGGTCATCGGGATGCGCCGCCTGCAGCGCAGCCCACGCATCGTCCTTCTCGGAGGCGAGACCGCGCAGATATTCCGCCACCAGCGCATCCTTCGATTCGAAATGCCGGTACAGCGTCATCTTGTTGGTGCCGGCCGCCTCGGCGATCGCATCGACGCCGACGGCGCGGATGCCGTGGCGGTAAAACAGCTCACGCGCCGCGGCGATGATGCGCTCACGGGGTGGCAGCCGGTCCGACATTTCAACTTTGGTCGCACTCATCGCTTCTGTCATGGCGCACCCCTTGACATGGGTGTTACCGGTCAGTACCTATCAGGTGTTACCGGTCAGTACCATAGTCAAATGGTCCCGGCCAGTCCCGAAATCCACCGGAGGCATTCATGCATTTTCCCATCTACGGCAATTACAACGCAGCCGAAAGGGCGGCGCGCATCCGGACCCTGACCTTTCCCGAAATCCTTTCGGATCCGCTGGTGCGCCTGGTGATGGAAGCCGACCGCGTCGATCCCCTGAGCCTGGAAAGCGAGCTGTCGGGAATCGGGGAAACGATGCCGCCCACCCCC
>NZ_JBKBVB010000222.1:0-2897 GCF_046289595.1 Pseudorhodoplanes sp. | reverse complement strand
TGGTGCTCCGCATATCGAGCGCGCCGACAAGCTGGTACAACTCATTGCCAAGCAGAAGGGGCTGAGCCTGCCGGCCATCGATGCGCAAGTGGCGCTGGTCGACCAGCGCCTGGAAGCGAATCGCAAGAAGGCGGCCTGATCGCCCGATTTCGCTGCCGTATTCGTTCTGGAACGCCGGGAAACATGGGATTTCCCGGCGTTTTTCGTTGCTTTCCTGCAACATGTTTAAGGGATTGTGACAGCGGGGTGTGAATTGGGCCGGTTTGGAGGCCGAAACGCCCAAAAGGGCAGCAGATGCGCAAAGTTTCGCGTTGGCGATGAAAGCCCGTTGTGTGCGGAATTGCCGCAACTGCAACTGCAGGGGGTGGCGTTTCGGTGGTTGGCTTTTCCGGTCGCGAATGGTGGCCGGCTTCAGTCACCGAAAGCGTCGAATTTAAAGGGGCTATCCATGAAGAAATACGTGATGCCGGCCATGGTCGCCGCGGCCGTCATGACCGGCGCGCCGGCACTCGCCGCAGATATTGCACCGGTCTACAAGGCGCCGCCGGCGCCGGCTGCGGTCAATCCCTGGAACGTCGCCATCGGCGGCGCGGTGATGACCGACTACAATTTCCGCGGCATTTCGCAATCCGACCGCGGCCCGTCGGCGGGCGCCTATTTCGAGGGTCAGTTCAAGGCCAGCGAAGCCGTGACCTTCTACGCTGCCGTCGCCGGAATCAGCGTCGACCTCGCGACCAACCCGACGGTCGAGATGGACTATTACGGCGGTGTCCGCCTGACCTACGACAAGCTGACCTGGGACTTCGGCTTCTGGTATTACCACTATCCCAAGGAAGGCATCGACGGCGTCGCATTCGATACCGACTTCTGGGAAGTCTACGGCAAGCTGTCCTGGGCAGCGACCGACGCCCTGACGCTCGGCGTTGCGGTGTATTACGCCGACGACTGGCTGAAGACCGGCGCCTCGGGCACCTATCTGTCCGGCACCCTGAAATACGTCATGACGCCGTCGACGGCTCCGGTTGGCGCCTATGTGTCCGGCGAAATCGCGCATTACTGGCTGGGGACGCAGACCGTCGCGCTGCCGGAATCGGATCTGCCCGACTACACCTACTGGAATGCGGGCATCGGCTTCACCTATAAGGCCCTCACACTCGACCTTCGCTATCACGACACCAATCTGTCGAAGGAAGAGTGCAGCGTACTCAGCGGCAACGTCAGCGGGTTCAACGCGGCAGGGGTACCGACCTCGAAGTGGTGCGGCGAGGCCTATATCGCCAAGCTGTCCTTCGACACCACGCTGGCCGACCTGAAATAAACGGCGCGATCGGTGCCACCAATGCAACGACGGCGGCCGCAAGGCCGCCGTTCTTGTTTTGTGATATGCGACTGGCATCGTCGTTGCACAGTCATTCGCGCATGAATCTCGACCGCCGATTTTGGCTGATGCTGGCTGGGGCCACCGGCGGCAGTGCCGCGATCAGTCTGATGTACCTGTTGTCCCTGCAGGCGGAATTCCCGCTGGCCTCGATCCCGTTCGCAACCTCGATCGTGCTCGTGACCGGGACCCCGGACGCCGCCCCGGCGCAGCCCCGCGCGCTGGTTGGCGGGCACATATTGTCGGCGCTGGTGGGCGTGGCGGCGATTAAACTTGCCGGCCCGGAAGCCTGGGTGGCCGCGCTTGCGGTCGGCGTTGCGATGCTGGCGATGCTCGCGACCGACAGTTTTCATCCGCCGGCCGGAATCAATCCGCTGATCATCGTCATGAACGGCATGTCGTGGAGCTTCGTGCTGGTGCCGGTCGCGGCGGGCGCGCTGCTGCTGCTTGCCTTCACCTATCTCTGGACCAATTTCGTGCGCCGCAGCCGCTGGCCGGAGCGGTGGTGGTAGCGTCCTGCGGCCTCATTCGGCCGCGGCGGCCGGCTTTGAATTCGTGAGCGTGTGCGTGCCGTCGCCGGCGGGCTCGAGCGACACCTGCCGGTGGTGCAGGTCGGTCAAGGTCGAGCGGTGGCCGATCGACACGATCGTCGTGCCCTTCAGCCGCTCGTGCAGCAGTCCATACAGCCGGGCTTCGGACGGCTCGTCGAGCGAGGCCGTCGCCTCGTCCAGAAACAGATAATCCGGCTTTTGCAGAAGCGCGCGCGCGATCCCCAGCCGTTGCTGTTCGCCGAGCGAGAGGATCCGGTTCCAGTGCGCCTCGTCGTTCAGCCGCCCGATCAACTGTGGCAAGCCGACGGCGCGCAGCGCTTCGGTCAGGCTCGCCTCATCGAAGGCGCCGGAGGCGGGATAGGACAGCGCGTTGGCAAGCGTGGTCTCGGGGAAATATGGCCGCTGCGGCAGCACCATGATCCGCGCATCCGCAGGGATCACGACCCGACCCTGACCGAATGGCCAAAGCCCGGCAAGGGCACGAAACAGCGTCGACTTGCCGGCTCCTGACGGCCCGCTGACCAGGACATGCTCCTGCGGCTGGAATTCCTGGCTTGCCGCCGCAAGCTTTGTGCCATCGGGCCGCTGAACCGACAGATCCTCAAGACGGACCGAGCGCGCCTTTGGATCGGTTTTCACGGCGATGGCGGCGCCCGCCGCCAGCGCCTCGGCCTCGTCGAGCGCGCGGTTGAAGCCGGTGAGCCGGTCCACCACCGCCGCCCATTCGGCGATGCTGCGATAGAAGGTGACGAAGAACGAGAGCGATTCCTGCACGCTGCCGAAGGCGCTTGCGGTCTGGGTCAGGGTGCCGAGCGGCACCGCGCCGGAGAAATAGGCCGGGCTGACGACGACATAGGGAAGGATGATGGCGATCTGGGCATGGCCCTGCTGGGCGAAGATCACCTTCTTCTGCCGCGACATCAGCGCCATGAAGTTCTGGACGACGCGGCTGAAGCGCTCGCCGAGCC
>NZ_JBKBVB010000100.1:9175-16965 GCF_046289595.1 Pseudorhodoplanes sp. | reverse complement strand
GACATCAGCCCCCCGTCATCGGCGGAAAGAAGGCGATCTCTTTGGCGCCTGCGATCGGTGTGCCGGGCTGCACATGTTTGCGGTCGATAGCGGCGCGGATCACCTTCGCATTTTCGAAGGCATAGGCATATTCTTCGCCGCGGCCGGCGAGCCAGGCCATCAGCTCTTCCACCGTACCGACCTCGGCCGGCGGGGTCAGTTCTTCCTCGGGCTTGCCGATGCGCTCGCGCACCCAGGCGAAATACAACAGCTTCACGTCTTCCTCATGCCTGTGCAGGCCGGACAAGTGCAGGCCGGACGCATTCCGCAGCCCGCATCGTGCATCATTCGTCGATGATATGCCGCAGGCCTGCGCGGAAATAATCCCACCCCGTATAAAGGGTGAGAAGTGCGGAAATCCAGAGCAGGACCAGCCCGATGGATGTCGTGAGCGCCAGCGGCTCGGCGCCGTAACTCCAGCGCCAGTCCATGAAACTGACCGGCAGATAATAGTCCACCGCCTCGCCTCCCAGCAGAAAGCCGATCGCGACCAGCTGCAGCGTCGTCTTCCATTTGGCGAGCTGTGTGACCGGCACGCTGACCCGCAGCTCGGCGAGAAATTCGCGCAGACCCGAGACCAGAATCTCCCGGCACAGAATGATGATGGCGGCGAACAGCGACCAGCCCTTGATGGTTTCGTCCGCCGCCAGCATCAGCAGGCAGGAGGCGACCAAGAGCTTGTCGGCGATCGGGTCGAGCATGCGGCCAAGCCGGGATTGCTGGCCCCAGCTGCGGGCCAAATAGCCATCGAAAAAGTCGGTGATGCCGGCTGCGATAAAGATCGCAAGCGCCACCAGCCGCAGCCACAATCCCCCCTGCAAAATCGCCTGCCAATACATGCAGGCGACCACCAGCGGAACCGCGGCGATCCGGCAATAGGTCAAAACATTGGGCAGCGAGAATGCGCCGCCCTCAACGCGTTGCGTCGACACCGAATTCATAACCGCAGCGAACACACCCGGCCCGCCTCCGTCAACCCGCCCTCAGGCGAATGCCATAACTTGTCCCGTGGCTTGCGCAGACCCCGAAAAAACCTGCCAAAATCAGCCCTGCCGCTCGTGAAAAAAGTCATAGATCCGTCGTGCAGTGTCGGCGTTGATGCCGGGAACCTTGGCCAGATCCGTCATGGATGCCCGCTCGATCGCCTTCAGCGTCCCGAAATGGTTGAGCAGGGCGCGCTTGCGGGTCGGTCCGATCCCGGGGATTTCCTGCAACCCGCCTTCCCGGATATCGCGGGTTCTGCGGGCGCGGTGCGAGCCGATTGCGAAACGGTGCGCCTCGTCCCGCAGCCGCTCGACGAAATACAGCAGCGGATCGCGGGGCGGCAGCCGGAACGGCTCGCGGCCCGGTACGAAAAAGGTCTCGCGGCCGGCGTCGCGGTCGACGCCCTTGGCGATGGCAACCAGCGGCACGTCGGTGACGCCAAGCGCCGCAAGCGTTGAGCGTGCGGCGTTCAATTGCCCCTGTCCGCCGTCGATCAGTACCAGATCGGGCCACGGCGTCTCCGCATGATCCGTCGCGGCCGGCTGATCCGGCGCTGGCGCATCGTGTCTATCGTCCCGCAAAGCGGGCGCGGACGTTTCGGACGATGTGGCTTTTCCTGGTTTGCGCGGATGCTCGCTCATCAGTCGCTTGAAGCGCCGCTCCAGCACCTCGCGCATCATGCCGAAATCGTCGCCGGGTGTGAGATCCTCGGCGCGGATGTTGAACTTGCGGTACTGGTTCTTCACGAAGCCCTCGGGCCCGGCGACGATCATGGCGCCGACCGCATTCGTTCCCTGAATGTGGCTGTTGTCGTAAACCTCGATCCGGCGCGGCGGAGCCGGCAGCCCGAAGCTTTCGGCGAGCGCCTTGAGCAGTGTCTGTTGCGAAGAGGTTTCGGCGAGCTTGCGTCCGAGCGCTTCGCGCGCATTGGTGAGCGCGTGGTCGATCACATCGCGCTTCTCTCCGCGTTTGGGCCGGTTAATCTCAACCGCGTGACCGCTCTTGGCCGACAGCGCTTCGGCGAGCAGCGTGCGCTCCGGCAAGTCTTCAGATACCAGCACAGTCCTGGGGCACGGCTTGTCGTCGTAGAATTGCGCGACGAAAGCGGAGAGGACATCGGCTGCTGCGAGCGCGCGATCGGCCCGCGGAAAATAGGCGCGATTGCCCCAGTTCTGCCCGGTGCGAAAAAAGAACACCTGAACGCAATTGTATCCGCCGGCCTGGTGGATTGCGAAGATGTCGGCATCGCCGACCCCGCGCAGATTGATGCCCTGCTGGGACTGCACCGCCGACAGCGCCGCAAGCCGGTCGCGGTAGATCGCGGCGCGCTCGAAATCGAGCGCCTGCGAGGCCTTTTCCATCTCCTGCGCCAAGAGCTTCTTCACCGCGTCGCTCTTGCCCGAAAGAAAGTCGCGCGCCTCGCGCACCAGCTCGGCATAGGCGTCTGGCGCGACCTCGCCGGTGCAGGGCGCGGAGCAACGCTTGATCTGATGCAGAAGGCATGGACGGGTACGGCTTTCGAAGACCGCATCCGAGCAGGAGCGGATCAGGAAGGCGCGCTGCAACGCCGTGATCGTCCGGTTCACCGCCCAGACCGATGCGAACGGCCCGTAGTAATCGCCGTCGCGCGTACGCGCGCCGCGATGCTTCAGGATCTGCGGGGCCTCGTGATCGCGGGTAATCACGATATAGGGGAACGACTTGTCGTCCCGCATCAGGACGTTGAAACGCGGCCGCAATCGCTTGATCAGATTGGCTTCGAGAAGAAGCGCTTCGGTCTCGGTGCGGGTGGAGACGAACTCGAGCGTCGCGGTCGCTGCGATCATTCGCGCGATGCGGCTGTCATGGCCGGTCGGCCGTGCATAGGAGGCGAGACGCTTCCTGACGCTCTTGGCCTTGCCGACATAGAGCACATCGCCCGCGGCATCGATCATGCGATACACGCCGGGACCGGGCGGCGCATGTTTCAGAGATGCGGAGATGGCCGCGCGGCCGGCCGCAAGCGGCGCTTGCGTCTGGACTGAATTTTCCGCTTCTGCCGGCGGCAGGTCTTGCTCGTCGTCCTCTTCAAGGACGTCGATTTCGGGTTCGATATCGGTTCTCCGGCCGTTCATGGGAGGGGTTCAGATGCGTCCGTCAATCGTCTTTCGCAAGGCCGAACCAAAGGTCAATGCGCCGTTAACGGAGGTTTCCGGGTTTTTTACGATCCGTTAGCGATGCGTTTAGCTTCGCGCCGCGATTCACCGCTGTTTAACTTAAACAACCCGATAACTCGAAGCTGAAAAGGCCATGTATTGGCCGCCGGCGCGGATGTTTTGCATCCGCGCCCGTCCGCAAAGCCTGCGGAACCGGTGTGGGAGTGAGTAACATGAAAAAGGTGCTGATCGGCCTCGCGGCGCTCGCGACGATCATGATGTCGGGTCAGACGCAGGCAGCCGATATCGGATACCGGCAATATGCGCCGGCGCCGGCACCGGTTCCTGCCTGGCGCTGGATGGGCCCGTATATCGGCGCCAATGTCGGCTATCAATGGGGCACAATCGACAACAACCCGGCGGAGCCCGCTGGGGTTAGCGGCGGTCTGCAGGCCGGCTATAACTGGCAGAACGGCAATTTCGTCTTCGGCGCCGAGGGCGACATCAACATCACCAATGCCGACGACACCTTCGCGCCGTGGAAATTCTCGAACCCGTGGTTCGGCACCTTGCGCGGCCGCCTCGGTATCGCCGCCTGGAGTGGCGTGTTGTTCTACGGTACCGGCGGTCTTGCCTTCGGCGGGCTGGAAGCCGAAACCTGGGGCGGATTGTCGGAGAGCCGCACCCATCTCGGCTGGACAGTCGGCGCGGGCGCCGAAGTCGCCCTCAATCAGAACTGGTCGGTCAAGGCCGAGTATCTGTATCTGAGCCTCGCCGAGCGCGGCTATACCGTGACCGGCGCCGACAACGGCTTCAACAACAACCTGCTCCGCTTCGGCGTCAATTACCGGTTCTGACCTGACGCCGGTTCCGATCCCAACAGGTCATGGCCGGGGTTGACCCGGCCATGTGGCCGCTTTCCGGAAAACCATGCCTGCGGACCGGATCCGCGAGTCATCGCGCCGAACGCAGAGCTGTCGCTATGCCAGGACGCGAGTCTGCTCGAATGCGGGCACCTGCGCCGCAAAGTGTTCGAGCCATGACACCAGCTTCCGATGCCCCGGGCGCCAGGTGCCGCCAAACCGTAAGTCCTGATACCCGAGCGCGCAGGCCAGCGCGATCTCTCCGGCATGCGGCTCGTCGGTCAATGGCTGCGGCGGGTCCGCTTCCAATGCGGCAAGGCCGCGCGCAACCTTGCCGGCCTGGTAATCGAGCCAGGGTTGATGGCGCACGCCTTCCGGCCGGTAGCGCGCCTCGTAGACCTGCAGGATCGAGGCATCCATGATGCCGTCGCACAGCGCCTGCAGACGCAGCGCCGCAAATCGCGGACCGGGTTCGCGCGGCACGATGCGTCCGCCGCCGGCGAGCTGGTCGAGATATTCAAGGATCACCCGCGAGTCGAAAAGCGTCTGGCCGTCGTCCAGCACAAGCGTCGGAATTTTCCCGAGCGGGTTCTGCGTGCGCAACGCATCCGCTTCATTGTTGGTGTCGGCAGGAACGATCTCGATGCGGTCGGTGAGGCCAAGCACGCTTGCTGCAATCGTGACCTTGCGCCCGAAAGGCGAAGGCGGCGCTGAACGAAGGATCATGGATTGTCTCAATCAGGAAAAAATTGTTTCACTTCCGCGGTCGCTGTCGCGCCGCGCGCGGGCACACAAGGACAATAACCGGTCGTGAGCTTCGCGCTATCCCGTGATCACGAGATTCACGGCCTTCGGCCCTTTGCCTTTTTTGTCGGGCTCGACATCGAAGCTGATCCGCTGTCCTTCCGCGAGTGCCTTCAGTCCGGCCTGCTCCACCGCCGTGATATGGACGAACACGTCGCGTCCGCCATCGTCGGGCTTGATGAAGCCATAGCCACGCTCACCATTGAAGAATTTGACGATACCTGTTTGAGCCATCGTGGGCTCCTTTCCCGCAATTGCTAAGCCGCCGTCCCACACGGCAGCGGCCCGGCCGGACATTCACAATCGGGGAAAGCGTCAGCCTTTTAAGGGGCCTCGGTCACTCCGCCGGCCCCCCTTAAGAGGACGGAACGTCAAAGCCGCAGCAAGTAAAGACCAATGCTGGGCATGTGGAAAGGGGATTGCACGGCGAAATTGCACGGCGCGGTCATTGCGGACCGAGCGCCTGGATGAGGAGGTCGCTTGGCCGGCCAGGCCAGAATGAATCCGCGAGTGCCGGCAACAAAATTTGCGCCTCGGCCCGCAGCGTCCAGGGCGCGTTGACCACGATCAGACCGGTGCCTTTTAGCTTTGTGCCGCCAATCGCATCGCAGTAAAGTTCTATCTGCAACGATTTCGTAAGTCCCAGCGCAGCGACGGTCTTGCTGAAGCGCGCGCGCACCCGCAGCTCCTTGAGCGGATACCAGAGCAGGATGGTCCCGCCGCGCCATTTGCGGTGCGCTGCATCCATGGCTTCGGCCGCGTGATGCAATTCGTTGTCCCGCTCGTAAGGCGGATCGATCAGGATGAGCCCGCGCTTTTCCTTTGGCGGGATATAGGCGTTCAGCGCGGTCCAGCCGTCGATCGCGATTGCCTTGACGCGGGGATCGCCGTGCAGGTTTTGCGACAGGGCGCGGGCTTCGCCCGGCTCGAGTTCGCAGGCAATCAGCCGGTCCTGCGGCCGCAGCCACTGCCGGATCAGGAGGGGAGAGCCGGGATAGCGCGCGAGCGCACCGTCCGGGTTGAAGGCAGAGACGGCCGCGAGATAGGGTGCCAGCAATGCTGCGGCTTCGGCGGTGAAGGCAAATCCGAAGACCCGGCCGATGCCGTCCTGCCATTCCGCGCCACGCCGGGCCTCGTCGCCCGAAAGATCGGTGAGGCCGCTGCCTGCATGCGTGTCGATGACACGGAAGGCCGCCTCCTTCGTTCGCAGATGCATGACCACGCGCGCGAGCAGCGCATGTTTGACGACATCGGCGAAATTGCCGGCGTGGAATGCGTGTCGGTAATTCATTGGCCGGCAAGGTCACCGGCCGCGGCCTTGCGTCAAGCGCGAAAAGCGCACGCGGCACCGTACCGGATGGTTCCAGAATCGGCCGATTCCCGCCGAACGATCTCAAGCGGCCGGAGCCAGCCGGCGGATGGCGGCCGGCTGGTGGCGGCCGGCCCAGGCGGCGGCTATCCGCCGCGAACCGGCGGCATCATCACCTTGTCGCTGCGGCAGGCGCGTCGGTCAATTTCCGGGCAGGCGCGGAATTGCAGATCCTTGGTCATGCAAATTCGCACCTCGCTGAGCCGGCGGCTGTCGCATGTCACGGCCATGCCTTCGGCCGTCAGCCCCGGATTGGCCTCGACAAAAGCCTTCTCGACCTCGTCCGGCGAGACTGCCAGATAGGAGGTGACGTTCTGATATTGAGGCGGAATATTCACCCGCTCGCGCGCCTTGCGCACGGTATCGAAATATCTTTGGCTGCTGAGGCCCGAGCAGGTGCCGTGGCGGTCCCACTGATTAAAGACCAGCCGCGGCGCTGGCATGATGTCGAGCATTGAATCGACGATGGTGCGCGCAAGCCGTGGCGCCGGCACCTGGCATTCCCGCGGGAAGCCGCGCTCATATTGCGGCCAAAGGCCGTGAACCACGAACGAATAGGGTCGCGCGCCCGCGCATTGCTGCAATGTGGTGCGGCCGCCATTGCGCTCGCGCGAGGATTCGCAGAACGAGGGCGACCACGACAATGCGAGGACATAGAAATCGAACTGACCGGCCTGGTTGCGCTGGTCGCGCCGGCTTTCGGGCTGGAAGCGCTCCTGACCGACTTCGCGATTGAAGCGTTCCTGGGCGAAGCGGTCCTGGGCGAAGCGGTCCTGGGCGAAGCGCTCAGAAGCGCCGGGCGGGGCGTCCTGCGCAAGGGCTGCAACCGCCATAATGAGAGCAAACGACAGGGTGAAACCGAAACGCTTGGCAATTGTCAGCATGATACGCCCCCGACGGATAACGAGCCGCGCCAAGCGTACTTGCCCGAAAAGAACATTTCAAGAACAAAAAGCTGTTCAGCTTCTGAGATCAGGGCCGCATCATCCGGCAGCCCGGGTTGCTCGCCCAGTTGCGGTCGAGCCCGACCACGCACCATTCGACATCCCAGGTTGCGCCGATCAGCCCGAAATCCTCGCCGATCAGGTAGTGCACCGGCCGCCAGATGCCGTCCGAGATCAAGGCGCGGGCGGTACAAAAACGCCGAGGGATGGTGTCCGACGCCCAGGGCCGGTTGGCGGTTTCATGGATATCGTCGAATTTGACGATGCCGAGACGCGAATTCCAGAACGCATGTTCCTTGCCGCTGAACCGCAGCTGGATGGTGCCGAGCGCCCAGCCGCTGTCGCAGGCGGGCAGATTGCCGCTGTAACGCGGGCCGCTCATCCAGAAATTCTTTTCCAGCCAGTTTGCCGCCTGAGCCTGCGGCACCAGCGCCAGCACGGCTGCGAGCGCGCCGACCACCAGACCAATGCGCCTGACAGACATCCTAACCCCCAAACCGAAACCCGCAGGGACGGTGCCGGGCCGCTCCGCTCCGGTCAAGGGGCGCGCACAAGGTTGCAGGCGCCGCAATCCATTTTCTGGCGCGGTGTGGCGCGATATGCGGGCGCCGGTGGCAGCACTTTTGCACAGCGCCACCGATGCGACCGCGCC
>NZ_JBKBVB010000100.1:0-9165 GCF_046289595.1 Pseudorhodoplanes sp. | reverse complement strand
GGGGGGATCGTTTTCACACACCCCCCCTACTTCCCCCCCGCCCCCCCCCCTTACCGGATGACGAATCGCGGACAATACTGCGGCAGGGGCAGAGGTCGCCGTGACGACAAGACGGGCGAAGGCGTGCCGGGGATAGCGCTCCGGCTGCAGGCGGGGAACTGAATGCCAGCCAACGCGGCAGCAGCGACGTCGAGCATGTTCGGCTTGCGTGCGGCGAGTCGGCTGATGCTGGAAGTGATTCCGCCCTGGACCCAGGACATGGGGCTGCTGATCGAGGCGGTCGAGGCCTGGCGGCCGGCAGGGGCCGGTCCGGACTGGAGTCCCGGCGCGGTGCTGCGCCTGCCCTTCAGCCGCAAACTTTGCGCCGACGGCAAAACCGTTTCGCCCCAGGCCATGATGGCATTGGCCGATGCCGCGATGATTTTTGCCTGCGCGGCGGCCTGGAATGGCTATCGGCCCATGAATGCAGTCGACCAGACTGCGCATTTCCTCGGTCCGGCTCATTCCGATCTGCTTGCCGATGCGCGCATCCTCCGCGCTGGCACCACCACGACATTCGGCCGTGTTTCGATCATCGGGGCGTGGAATCACCAGCCGGTGGCCATGGTGTCCGCGGCTTGTGTCGTCGTTTAGCGGTCGCGCGGAACCTCAGCGAGACCGCTGCGTTGGCCGACCGGGGTCCGATCTGGATCGAGGACCACGGGACCATGACACGCGTGACCAAACTGACATTGCTGACGGCCGCTGCCGCCTTGCTGGCCGGCACGGCGTTCGCCCAAGCGCCGGCGGAGATGCGCAGCGATCCCGGCACGGCAAACCCGTCCCAGCCGCAGACTCAATCAGAGACCGCACCGCCCGCAGCGGGAAATCCCGAAGCCACTGTCGGGCTCCGACCGGCGGATCAACCGGTCAACAACGCGAATCCGCGCGTCGCAGGCGAAGTCGTGCCCTCGTCGCAGGCCACCGCCGCGCATGACGAGTCGATTTTCGAGCACGACCGGCAGCCCATCATCAGCCACACCTTCAACTTTACTGCGGATCAAAAGCGCGACATCGCAGCGGCGCTGGCCGGCGAGGATGCGGTTGCGGTGGACGCAAAAGCGGATTTCACAGAATCGGTGGTGGTGCCGCCGTCGGTTCCGCTGCAGCCGGTGCCGGACCGGATCGCGCAGCAGATGCCGTGGGTGAAGCGCTATCTTTTCGTGAAGACGAAAGATGCGATCGTGCTGGTCGATCCGATTGGCCGCTATGTTGCGGCTGTTATCGATTCTTCAAGCACCGCGCTTTAGTTGGTTGGCACGCCGCGGCGTGTGCTGACGGCGGCGGGGGCGAGGTACGGGACATGCCGGAACTGCGTAGCCTGAGGCTGGTCGGTTGGGCCTATGGCGGCGTTGTGGCCGTCGTCGCGATCATTGCGCTGCTTGTGGTTACCGCCAATATCGAGCACGGCGTCGAAGCTGCGGCGTCAGCTCCGCTCGTGGTGTCATCGAGCCGCTGATCGGCCGGGATGACCGCAGCCATGCGACGGAACCGATAACGGGCGACTGCGTTGGTTTGCGGAACTTCGTGGAGCAAGCCGATGCCGAACCTTTCAACCGAAAAACGTGGTGGCAACCCCGATCTTGAGATCCAGCCGGCGCAGTCCGTCAAAGAGCGTGACCTCGCTGAGCGCAAGCTTGAGCAAGGGCTGGAAGAGAGTATGGCCGGCTCCGATCCGGTGAGCGTCACCCAGCCTGCAGCGGACTAATCCGCACGGTGCCACTGACGGGGAGCCGCATGGTCATGCTTCGTCCTGCTCCATTCCTTGCGGTCTTGCTGGTGCCCTTCACTGCGCTTGCGCAAACCGCGGGAACGGATGCGGCGCAGCCCGGTATCGGGCTGACCGACGACCACAGGCGCATCATCTACCGTGAAATCGGAGAAGCACCGTCGCGTGCCATTCCGGACGGCGCACCGGTCGAGATCGGCGCCGAGATTCCCGATTCTGTCATCCTCAATGAGATGCCGATTGCGCTGAAAGACCAGGTCGGCGTCCTGCGCGATTTCAAATTCGCCAAGGCGCCGGGAGAGACCATCGTGATCGTGGACCCGGCCAAGCGGCAGATCGTCGACATCGTGACCCGGCGCGATGGAACGCGATAACACCGGTTCAACAAGCCTGCATCGCCAAATCGTGCAACGGCGAACAAACTCGCGTGAACCTTGACCTGAGATCCTGCGACCCAGCTTGGAGGAGTTCTGCCGGGCTGTTAGAATTGACCTCAATCTCTCGGGCTTAGCGGGCAGGTCATGCGTCTTGCAGCGATCCTTTGCGGCGTGTGGGCCGCGCTCGGCATCGGCATTTGCGAAGCGCGGGCCGAGAAACGCGTAGCACTCATCGTCGGCAACGGCGCCTATCAGAACGCCGCGCCGCTCAGCAATCCGGCGCGCGACGCCAGGGCGATCGGCGAGCTGTTGCGGCGCTCCGGCTTCGATGTGGTGGAAACCAGGCTCGACCTCGGCAATCTGGAATTCAAACGCGCCGCGCGCGAATTCGCCGGATCGGTGCGCGATGCCGATATCGCGGTCGTGTATTTCGCAGGCCACGGCATCGAGGTAAATGGCACCAACTATCTGCTGCCGGTCGATGCCAAGCTGGTCAGCGATTTCGATGTCGAGGATGAAGCGCTGTCGCTCGACCGCGTGATGCGCGCCATCGAACCGGCGCGCCGGCTTCGTCTCGTGATTCTCGATGCATGCCGCGACAACCCGTTTGTGGGCCGCATGAAGCGAAGCGTGTCGACGCGCAATGTCAGCGGCGGGCTGGCCAAGGTCGAGCCGCTCACCACCGAGACGCTGGTCGCGTTCGCGACCGGACCCGGCGCGACGGCCGATGACGGGACCGGAGAGAACAGCCCGTTCGCGGCGGCGCTTTTGAAGAATATCGCGGTTCCGGGGCGGGATATCCGGATTGCGCTCGGGCATGTGCGGGACGATGTGGTGCGGGCCACCGGCGGCCGGCAGGAGCCGTATGTCGCCGGCTCGCTCGGCGGTGCCGAACTGGCGCTCGTGCCGCACGCCGTGAAGGGGCAGGAGCCGACACGGCAGATCGCGGTCTTGCCGAACCCGGATGCGGCGCAGCACGCGATCGATCCGCAGCGCGATTACGAGCTTGCAGAACGCGTTGGCACCCGTGAAGCCTGGGACGCGTTTCTGGCGGTACATCCCTCAGGCTTCTATGCCTCGCTTGCGCGCCAGCAGCGCGCCAGACTGGAGCCGCCGAGCGCGCCCGCGGCGCAGCCCCCGGTGCAGCAGCCGCAGATTGCGGTCCTGCCCGCTCCGGATCCAGCCGGATCAAGACCCGAACCGCGCGTCGACTTGCGTGCGGTTGCGCATGATCTTGAGGAGCAGCTGGCGCGCGTGGGTTGCGATCCGGGTGCGGTGGACGGCGCCTGGACCAAGAGATCGCAGGACGCGCTGGCCGAATTCAATCGCCGGGCCGGCCTGAAGCTGGACACGCGCAATCCGAGCGTCAGCGCGCTGGAAGCGGTGCGGGTGCAGCGGGGCCGTATTTGCCCGCTTGTCTGCGCAACCGGGCAACGCGTCGAGGGCGATCGATGCGTTGCGATCCCTGCCGCCGCTCCAAAAACACCGGTCAAGAAGGACGCAGCCCGCCCGCCGGCGCGCAAGCCCGAGCCGTCATCGCGCAGGGCGGCACCGCCGCGCGAAGCCCGCCGCGAGCGCATCACGCCGCCGACCGATCGCGAGATTTTCGGAAGCGGTGGCGGACGCCCCGCGGTCCCGCCGGTCTCGATCGGCATCGGCGGCGGCCGCGGCGGCATCGGGATCGGTTTTGGTTTCTGAAATCGCTGTCGCCTGAAGCGGACACCGCCTCGTGTTGGGAAAACGCGCCAACGCCCGAATTCAGAGTCTTTTCGCGATCGAACAAAGGCGAAAAGACTCTCGTGTCGGCGTTCAGTCGCTGTTGCGGGGCGGCGTCGCCGCCATGGCGCCGGCGCCCGGACGCAGTTGTGCGAGCGTATCGTTGATAACCTTCATGGTGGCCACCGCCGACTGGCTGAGCCCGGCATAACCGGTGATTTCGCGGCGCACCCGCTCACCTTCGCTGTGCAGGAGCGAGCGGATGGTCTGGAGCTCCGCGATCAGACGGTCGATTTCGGCAACGGTCGCTCCGGAGACCCGCTCGAGCAGGGAATTGAGATTCTCGGACTCCGCCTGCGACGTCGCGATCGGCTCGGCCGAACCCGGACGCCGCGTCGACATATCGCGTCGAATGAATTCTCTGATCTCGCCTTCAAACTCACTGGAGGCCTGGCGTTCGACATCGCCGAGTCGCTTGATAGCCGTCATACTGAAACTCCTTCCATCTACGCGGGTTTGTCTCCCGCGCGATCCCCCGGATCGACGCGATTGCCGCATGCCAAAAAGGCATGAGCCGCGCGGCAGGATGGCCATGTCGGGGAGCGAATCGGGCGAATTTGGCGACAAATACCGCGCGCAGACGCACCTAACGCGGTCGGCCGAGCACGGTCTGCCAGCCGGACTTGCCCTCGCAATCGCGGGTCTGTCGCCAATAGACAAGACCCGGCGCGGGCTGTTTGCCTTCCATGCGCCAGCGGCCTTCGGCGCGGCAGATCCGCCGCGTCAGCCGGCCGGTGGTGCCGGCAATCTCGTTCTCGGCCGGCAGCAGGACCACCGATGATAACGCACCCATCCGCCGGCCCTCGGGGCGATGAAATTCCAGGCGGCGCGCGCCCCCGCCCTCGCGGGTCGTTGCGAATACGACTCGGATCAGGGCCTGGCCCCCGTCATTGCAGGGCTGCAGAAACACGGAGCCGCCGGCAAACGGACGCCGGGTCACGGGGCCGGAAGGGGTTTTGCAGCCAAGGCTTTTCGCGACGGCTTGCGGCACGTCCTTCTCGGTCAGCATTTCGATGTCCGCAGTTTGGGCAGCGGCTTCGCTGGCAAAACCTGCGAATTGCGCAGCTGTCGCCGCCACCACCAGGGCCAGGGCCGCTGACAACATCCTCATGAGCCTGCTCCGCCTGCGCCGCATCTGGCACGCGCGCACGCGAATTAAGCCAAAGTGTCGGCCGGTTGCAATGGCACGCTGCGGCGACCCTGCCCGTCAGGCCACTGCGGAGAGGTCGATATGCCGGCCGATCAATTGTTCGACGGCGTCGAAGGAGTCGAACACCGCGCGCAGCCCCATCAGTTTTCCGTCTTCTGCGAATTGCGCGAACAGGGCGACCCGCAGACTGAGCATGCGGCGGGAGCGCAGGTCCCGCGCATTGATCCGCAGCATGCTGGCGGCGTGCGCGCCATCGGTAAGGGTGCGCTCCATCTCGCAGCCGCGCAATTGCAGGCTGCCGGTCAGGCGCTTGAGCATTGCGAGGACAGCCGCCTTGCCCTTGCAGTGACCGAAGAATGGAAACAGGTCTACCGGGCCGAACACGGTCCAGTCGACATCGTCGTGGATCAGCGGCGCAATATGCGCCGGCTCGCGCATCGAAAGCGCGTCGCAGAACGCGCGGGCAAAGCCGCGCATGGGATGGTCGGACATAGTTCACGATGCTCCGAAAGTACGGTGGCGCCGGCCGTGCCCGTCTGGCCCGGAAAAACCGGGTGTGCTGCCGCGCCTCAAATTATTTGAAATATAAAGCAAATCGTTGCCAAGATCAACCAAAATTGTTGCATCGCAACAATTCCAGAAAATCTATTAAAGTCAATGCGTTGCTAAGATTTTACTGACCCGCTGACGTAATTATTTCGCTATTGCGACTGGCGCTTGGGGGCTGCAGCGTTTATATATGGCGGGCCGGTTGAGCGTCCTGCTCCCGGCGCGCGCGGGATGTGCGCTTCCATTCAAACGATGTTTCGCCAGCGCTCGCCGCTGCGATTCGTAATCAGGCGACAGGAGTGACGAGATGGCGAACGAGCCCCAGTCCATCAACCGCGCGCGCTGGCAGGCGCAGGTCCGCGACCTTTCCGGATTCGATTTCAGCGCGCCCGCCGAGCTTTATCCGAGCCGCAGCCGCCGGGTGCGTGGGCCGTTTGGCTACAAGCGTTTCAATTCCGCCGCCGAGGCTTTGCGCTTTGCGATCGAGGATATGCCCGGAAGTTCGCTGCTCGGAGCGACGCTGGAAGTGAACGAGGCGCGCTACACCGAGGCGGAAATGCGCGCGCTGTATGACAGCCCGGCGTTCCCGCTGAAGCGCGCTGCCAAAAAGAAAACCGCTGCCTGACGTTTGGCGGAGACCGCTGCGCGGAGCATGATCCGTGCAGGCGCCGCCGCATCGCTTGCGATCGCTGCTTGCGGCTATTTCTTTCCGCTTTGCGATTGTGCGGCTTTGTAGGCCGAAAGCTGTTTCACCTTGTTGGTGTCGGCTTTCGGCTTTTTCTTTTCCTTGGCCGAACGCATCTGTCCTTTGGCCATGACGCTTCTCCTTGACCGGCTCTCCGCCTGCTGTCATTGCAACGTCAAATTTATCATCTTTCCGCAGGCTTGGCGAAAATTTAGGGAAAGCTGCCGCGATACAATTCCCCTGCGCGCGTCGATGCGGTAGCGTTGCCGAAACCTGTCCCGGAGACTGCATTCATGGCTTTTCCGACGCCGCTCGCGCTCATGATTCCGCTGGCCTTTGCCGTGTCCGACACGCTTCCGCGTTTCAACATCGAGCCGACCTGCAAGGGCGGGCTGGACAGTCCGGGGCTGAACGAACGCTACGATCGCTGCATCGCCGAGGAGAACGCGGCGCGGAAGAAGCTGGAAGCCAACTGGTCCGGCTATCCGGCCGGGGATCGCACAGTCTGCGCGCGCACGGCTGGGATGGCGTCGGGCAGCTATGTCGAATTGCTGACCTGCCTTGAGATGGACGCCGACGCGCGCAAGTTGAAGTTCAGATAGCGCCCCGTTCTCCGGTCCCCCACCGCATTCTGAGGCCCTGCATGACCGAGGCTATCGCCGACGTTGTCCGCGAGCTTGCACCGGGCGGCACCCTTCGCGCCGCCATCAATTACGGCAACGGCGTTCTGGCGCAGCGCGGCGACAGCGAGCAGGAGCCGCGCGGCACCGCGTCCGATCTCGCCCGTGAACTGGCGAGGCGGCTCGGCGTGCCGGTCCATTTCGTGTCTTTCGAGGGCGCAGGCGGGGTGTTCGACGCGGCAGGCGCCGTGCTGCCGGATCCTCGGGCATGGGACATTGCCTTTCTCGCTATTGAGCCTGCGCGCGCCACCGAGATCGCCTTTACCGCGCCTTACGTTCTGATCGAAGGCACCTACCTCGTCCGTGGCGATGCCTCGTACAAAAGCGTAGCCGAACTCGACGCACCGGGCCGCCGCATCCTGGTGACACCGAAATCCGCCTACGATCTCTATCTCACCCGTACATTGCAGCATGCCGAACTGGTTCGCCTGCCGCCGCCCGATCCGGCGGATGTTGCCGGGCTGTTCGCACGCGAGCGGCTCGACGCCATCGGCGGCGTGCGTCAGCTGATCGGAAAGTATGTCGCCGCCAATCCGGACCTGCGGCTTTTGCCCGACAGCTTCATGCAGATCCGCCAGGCGATGGGAACGAAGCCATCCCGGCCGGCCGGCGCACGCTATCTCCGCGGCTTTGTCGAGGAGATGAAGGCTTCGGGCTTTGTCGCCGAGGCGCTGGCGCGCAGCGGCCAAAGTGCGACGGTTGCGCCGGCGGAGGCGTAAGCCGTTTTTCCGATGCTCGCATTTTGAACCGACTCGGCTTCGGCGCGATAGGACGATGGCGCCGGTCGGACGCCGGTATGCGGCTTTCGCCGACAAATCGAAGAATGCCAAAGCGGCGTAGATCGCCGACGGAACAATCCTGTGCAGACGTTCAGTCCGCGTTCGTTCCCCGGCCATGCAGAAATAATCCCCCTGCATTCCTTGTTGCAGCCGGAACGATCCGTTTTCCGTTCCGTTGATGCGAAGTGAATAAAACAGAGGGAAACCGTATGAAGAAACTTCTCATGATTGTCGCCGCCGTTGCCGTCGTCGGTTTTGCAGCGCCCGCGAGCGCGCAGGTGAACATCCGCGCTGGCGAAAGCGGCGTGAATGTCCGCGTCGGCCCGGGCTATGATCGCGGCTATCATCGCGGTCACGCGCGCAAGCATTATCGTGGGCATTATGCGCGCGGCAATTGCCGCACCATCCGCTCGCGCACCGTGACGCCGTCGGGCCGCGTGGTGTACTCCACGCGCCGTGTCTGCCGATAACACCGGGTAAAACGAACGGATAGACGGCTCGCGAATGGGCGGCCGTTTATCCGCATCACTCCGTGAATTTCAGCATCACCTGATCGAGCACCGGGTCCGCTTTCCGCATCGCCTCGCTGTCCGACATCAGGCTTTGTTCGCCGATGTAAACGGCGGCGTTGTCCGCCCCGGCCCGCATCGCAAAGCGCAGCACGAGCGTACAGCCGCCGGCCTGCGTCTCCAGCGCTCCGCCTTTCCAGTCCAGCGTGGTTCCGCCGTAGTCGAAGCCGAAGCCCCAGAGCTCGATTGGCCGCCCGTTCAGCGCTTCCACCTCAGACAGCGGCATGCCGCGGCGGATGCCTTGTTCCGTGCGCCACGTCGCGTCGATGCCGGTGCGGATTTCGGACGCCTTGCGCCGCCGTTTCGCGTCGATCCAGAGCACCTCGACGCGGCGCGCCGGATCGCGCGGGAAGATCACGCTCGCAACCTGCATCTCGCCTTCGCCGATGCCAACAGCTTCGACGGCGACATTTCGCTTGCCGAACGCTTTGACGATGCGCTCATGGCTGACGTCTTTCGAGAATGGGCCGCTGCAGCCGATGACCTGCGGCGCGCCGCGCGGTGCCGCATCGGCGGGTGACGACAGAAGCATGAGAGCGAGCAGGAAGCCCGCGCGGCTTGCGATCGGACGGACGGACGGCATGCCGACGGGTCTTTAGTCGATCGGAAGAGGCACGTCAGCAGCGGCACCCTCGCCCGGATGCTTTGCCCGTTTCCCGCCGCCACAGTCACGGCGGTCCGGGGGCGCGTCGCGGGAGGTGTCGCGACAGCGCCCCCATGCCACTTTCCGGCAAGCCCGGGGAGATGACAGGCGTGCCGGATTTCCGTCGATTTTTCAGTCGCTAACATCTTATACTGTGCTATATTGTCGCATGCGTCAATAGGTACAAGT
>NZ_JBKBVB010000221.1:0-2953 GCF_046289595.1 Pseudorhodoplanes sp. | reverse complement strand
ATGCGGCGCTCGGCGAAAAGCTCTCCACCGTGATGTGGGATGGTCCCGCGGACCGGCTGACCCTGACCGAGAATGCCCAGCCCGCCCTGATGGCGGTCTCGCTTGCCGCCATGCGGGTGCTCGAAACCGAGGCCGGGCTCGATCTGAAGCGCGACGCGAAATGCGTCGCCGGCCATTCGCTCGGCGAATATTCGGCGCTGGCTGCGGCCGGGGCTTTTACCATCGGGGATGCGGCGCGGCTCTTGCGCATTCGCGGCCATGCCATGCAGAAGGCTGTCCCGGTGGGGGAAGGCGCAATGGCGGCCTTGCTGGGGCTGTCTCTGGAGGACGCGGCCGCGGCGGCGGCGGAGGCCGCGCAAGGTCAGGTCTGCCAGGTCGCCAACGACAATGGCGGCGGACAGGTGGTGGTTTCGGGAAACAAGGCGGCGGTCGAACGCGCGGTCGAGATCGCGAAGGGCAAGGGCGCCAAGCGGGCGATGCTGCTTCAGGTCTCCGCTCCGTTCCATTGTGCGCTGATGCAGCCGGCCGCGGATGCGATGGCGCAGGCGCTTGCGGATACCGACGTGAGGAAGCCGGTGGTGCCGGTGGTCGCCAACGTGCTTGCTGCACCCATCGAGGATCCGCAGGAGATCGTGCGCCGCCTGGTCGAGCAGGTCACCGGGACGGTGCGCTGGCGCGAATGCGTGGAGGCGATCGCCGCCGCAGGCGTGACGCAATTCTACGAGGTCGGAGCCGGCAAGGTGCTGACCGGGCTCCTGAAGCGAATTGCGCCCGGTGCGACGGGCAGCGCGATCGGCACGCCGGACGATGTGGCGGCGTTCAAGGCCGCGCGCGGCTGAACCATCAATTCAACAGGAGTGAAGCATGTTCGACCTGACCGGAAAGACCGCCTTGGTGACCGGCGCAACCGGCGGTATCGGCGGCGCGATTGCGCGGGCGCTGCACCGGCAGGGTGCGACCGTTGCGGTTTCCGGCACGCGCAGGGAAATCCTCGACGGGCTCGCCGGCGAATTGTCCGGGCGCGTCCATGTGCTGCCCTGCGATCTCTCCGACAAGGATCAGGTCGAGGCGCTGGTGCCGCAGGCCGAAGAGGCCATGGGCAAGCTCGATATTCTGGTCGCCAATGCCGGCATCACCCGGGACAATCTTTTCGTGCAGTTGCGCGATGAGGATTGGGACACCGTGGTCAACGTCAACCTGACCGCGACTTTCCGGCTGTCGCGCGCCGCCATCAAGACCATGATGCGGCGGCGCTTCGGCCGCATCATCGGCATCACCTCGGTCGTTGGCGTGACCGGCAATCCGGGGCAGGGCAATTACACCGCCGCCAAGGCCGGCATGATCGGGATGATGAAATCGATCGGCAAGGAGTATGCGAGGCGCGGGATTACCGCCAATTGCGTGGCGCCCGGCTTCATCGCAACCCCGATGACCGACAAGCTGAACGAGAAGCAGCGCGACGCCATCTTGCAAATGGTGCCGTCCGGCCGGCTCGGGACGCCGGACGATGTGGCGGCGGCCGTGGTTTACTTGGCCTGCGACGAAGCCGCCTACGTAACGGGCCAGACACTGCATGTGAATGGCGGGATGGCGATGATATAAGCCACTGCGGCAAAAGGGTTTTCTTCGCGGCTTCCCTGCGCTGGCCTTGGCATTTGAAGTATGATAGCCCGTTTTCCGCCGGGCTTGAGGGGGGTGTTAGGGGCGGGCTTGACGCAAAGTCTGCGACCAAATACACGCCGCCGTCATCACGGTTGCGGAACGGCCAAAAGGCGTGGTCCATGTGGCTTCTCGACGTGCTCGGCCCGATAGCGGCCTCCCGCGCGAAGCGAGCAAGCTGCTTGAACCGGCCACGAGGTCGTGCCACCACACCTTCGATCGCGCCGCCGATTGGGGCCATCACTGGAAGCAGAGGTTCGAACAGATGAGTGACATCTCCGAGCGAGTGAAGAAGATCGTGGTGGAGCATCTTGGTGTCGAGCCCGACAAGGTCACCGAGCAGGCCAGCTTCATCGACGATCTCGGGGCCGACTCCCTCGACACGGTCGAACTGGTGATGGCTTTCGAGGAAGAGTTTGGCTGCGAAATTCCCGACGATGCGGCGGAAACGATCCTCACGGTGGGGGACGCCGTGAAGTTCCTCGAAAAGAACGCCAAGAGCTGACCGCTGATCCTCTGTCCGCGGGTCCATCCGGCGGCGCCGACAAAGGGACGGCGGCGACCGGCTCCGGGGTTTCGAACTCCGGAGCGTGATGCAGCGGATGCGGGAGCCCGATCATGAGGCGTGTCGTCGTCACAGGCTTGGGGATGGTGACGCCGCTCGGATGCGGCGTCGAAACCACGTGGCGGCGCATCCTCGAAGGCAGGAGCGGCGCGCGCCCGGTCGAGGCGTTCGATGTGTCCGATCTTCCCTGCAAGATCGCCTGCACGATCCCGCGCGGCGACGGCTCCGACGGCACCTTCAATCCCGATCAGTGGATGGAGCCGAAGGAGCAGCGCAAGGTCGATCCGTTCATCGTCTATGCGCTGAGCGCCGCGCGCCAGGCGCTCGACGATGCCGGCTGGAAGCCGGAAACGCCTAACGAGCAATTTGCCACCGGCGTCATGATCGGCTCCGGCATCGGCGGCGTCGGCGGCATTGCCGAGGGCGCGATCCTGGTGAAGGAGCGCGGGCCGCGCAGGCTGTCGCCGTTCTTCATTCCCGGCCGCATCATCAATCTGGCATCGGGCTATGTCTCGATCGAGTTCGGGCTGAAGGGCCCGAATTCGGCTGTGGTGACGGCCTGCTCCACCGGCTCGCATGCGATCGGCGATGCCGGCCGCATGATCGCGCTGGGCGATGCCGACGTGATGGTGGCGGGGGGCGCGGAATCGCCGGTGGACCGGCTGTCGCTTGCGGGATTCGCCGCCTGCCGTGCGCTGTCGACCGGCTTCAACGAGACCCCGGAACGCG
>NZ_JBKBVB010000099.1:0-17272 GCF_046289595.1 Pseudorhodoplanes sp. | reverse complement strand
AGCGTCTCTATAAACTGCGCTGGCAGATCGAGAGCGCCTTCAACCGGTTGAAGGACTTCAGGCGTATCGCGACACGGTACGACAGGCTGGCCCGAAACTATCTAGCCTCCGTCTGTCTTGCCACCTTTTTCACCGACGAATCGGCGAGGTCTATGCCTTTGGCTTCGGCGAGATTGGCGAGATGCAGGGCGAAGCTCGACATGCCGATGAACACGGTCGGCTTCAGCGACTCGATCAGGCCGAGTTGCGCCTCCGACGGCACCGCGTTGCCGGCGCCGACCCAGTTCATGCCGACATCGAACCAATGCGCGGCGCGCGCCCAGACTTGCCCTGCAGGGTGAATGCCGATCGGAAACGACATGTGCACGAGGTCGCCCTTGCCGATCCCGATACAAGGAAACGAGCGGCCCCATGTTAGGAGCCCGTAAGTGACGTCATCGGCGGTTCGCGGATAGAACACTGGCTTGCCGGTCGAGCCGCCGGAGCGCCAGAATTCCGCGATCTCGGAATGCGGCACCGCGCAGAATTGCTCCATGAAGCTTGCGTGATCGAAGGTGCGCAGGATGTCCTTGTCGAGGATTGGAATGGTTTGCCAGACCGACGGATCGTCGAGCCGGTCCGGATCGACGTGATCGAGCTTGCGGCGATACCAGGGCAAGTTGCGCGCGCGGTCGAAGGCGATGCGCTTGCGCTCGCTTTGGATCGTCGCGATCTCCGCGCGTGACTTCGGCATTGGCAAGGGAAGCGGCGCTGGCATGGGGTTTCCCGTAGAATGCCCGGTCGCGGCTAGTGTCGCGAAACGGAAGTTCGCTTCTATCCGAAGTGTGGGTCGTCCGAACCACCACACAAGTGTCGGCCGGTCCGAAGTCGGACGCTATCCCCCGAATGCAAAATATAGCCCATAATTGCACGCAAATCAGCCCGCGACAGCCCGGGATCATGACAGCGGCCGGATTTCCGTGAAGATTGCGGGCAGGCTCGAGGAGCGATGCACTGATGACCAAACCGCTCAAGATTTCCGTGGTCGGCGGGGGACCGGGCGGCCTCTATTTCGCGATCTTGATGAAGAAGGCCGATCCGGGTCATGCGATCACGGTCTATGAGCGCAATCGGCCCGACGACACCTTCGGTTTCGGTGTCGTGTTCTCGGACGAGACGCTGGACAACATTCAGAACGCCGACCCGGAGACCTTCGAGGCGATCGCGCGGCACTTCGTCTACTGGGGCGAGATCGACATTCACGTTCGCGGCCGGATCATCCGCTCGGACGGCCACGGCTTCTGCGGGCTCGAGCGCAAGACGCTGCTGATGCTGCTGCAGGAGCGGGCGCGCGCGCTCGGCGTCGAACTGAAATTCCAGACCGATGTGGCGGACCTCGATGCGCTGCCGCCGAGCGACCTGATCGTCGCGGCCGACGGTATCAACAGCGCCATCCGCGCGCGCTACGCCGATCATTTCAAACCGAGCTTCGACTGGCGTCAGAACAAGTTCGTCTGGTGCGGCACGACCAAGTCCTTCCCCGCATTTACCTTCGACTTCCGCGAGAACGAGCACGGTATCTGGATCCTCGGCGCCTACCAGTACAAGCCGGGCATGAGCACGCTGGTGCCGGAATGCGACGAGAAGACCTGGCTGCGCGCCGGGCTCGACAAGGCCGACGAAGCGCAGACGGTCGCCTATCTGCAGAAAACGTTCGCCGATCTGCTCGACGGCCATCCGGTGCTGAGCAACCGCTCGATCTGGCGCAATTTTCCGATGATCAAGAACGAACGCTGGTATCGCGATAATGTCGTGCTGATCGGGGACGCGCTGCACACCGCGCATTACTCGATCGGATCCGGCACCAAGCTCGCGATGGAGGATTCGATCGCGCTCGCGAGTTCGTTCGCAGTGAAGGCGAACGTACCCGATGCGCTGAACCATTACGAGAAGACCCGGCGTGAAGACGTGGAGAAGACCCAGCATGCGGCGGATGTGAGCTTGGTTTGGTTTGAGAAACCGCGCCGCTTCTGGAAGCTCGAACCAATGCAGCTCGCCTTCTCGCTCCTCTCGCGCTCGAAGCAGATCACGTACGAGAATCTCAAGCGCCGCGATCCTGCCTTCGGCGCCGAGGTCGATCGCTGGTGGGCCGGCAAGGTGCGTAGCGAATTGAATTTCGACGTGCCGACCAACAATCCGCCGCCTCCGATGTTTACGCCGTTCCGCATCGGCGCGATGACGGTGCAGAACCGCGTGGTGGTCTCGCCGATGAACATGTATTCGGCGGAGCCTGGCAACATCCCTGGCGACTTTCATCTGGTGCATCTTGGTAAGATGGCACAGGGCGGCGCGGGACTCGTGTTCGCCGAAATGACATCGGTGAGCGAGGACGCGCGTATCACGCCGGGTTGCCCCGGCATCTACTCGCAGGAGCAGGTGAAGGCGTGGACCCGCATCTGCGATTTCGTCCATGCGAATAGCGCGGCGAAGTTCTGCCTTCAGATCGGGCATGCCGGCCGCAAGGGCTCGACCCGGCGCGGCTGGGAAGGGATGGACCTGCCACTTAGCGAGGGCAATTGGCCGGTGGTGTCAGCCTCCGCGCTGAAATATCGTCCCGACGGCCACTTACCGACCGAGATCACGCGCGCCGAGATGACTGAGGTGCGCCAGTCGTTCGTCGATGCCACGAAGAACGCACACATCGCCGGCTTCGACATGATCGAGCTCCACATGGCGCACGGCTACCTGCTGTCGAGCTTCATCTCGCCGCTGACCAATCAGCGCCACGACGACTATGGTGGCGGTCTCGCCAACCGCATGCGCTATCCGCTGGAAGTGTTCGATGCGGTGCGGGAGGCCTGGCCCGCGGACAAGCCGATGTCGGTTCGCATTTCCGCGACCGACTGGGTGCCCGGGCGCGGCCTCGATATCGATGATGCGATCGAGATAGCGAAGATGCTGAAGGCGTGCGGGCTCGACATCATCGACGTGTCGGCCGGTCAGACCTCGTCGGAGGCGAAGCCCGTCTATGGCCGCATGTTCCAGACGCCGTTCTCGGACGCGATCCGCAGCGAAGCCGAACTGCCGACGATTGCGGTCGGCAATATCACGACAGCAGACCAGATCAACACCATCGTCGCGGCGGGACGTGCGGACCTCGTGGCGCTTGCGCGCCCGCACCTCATCAACCCGAACTTTACGCTGGCGGCGTCGGCCCATTATGGTTGGGAAATGCAGACATGGCCGAATCCGTATCTTGCCGGCAAGGATCAGGCGTTCCGGCTGGCAGAACGCGATAAAGCAGAGTTGGCTCAACTTCGTGAGCAGGCGCGCGCGTCGATCACGCAACGCCGGACGGCGTTCCTTGCATCAAAGTGATTCACGTGCCGCTGCGCTGAGATCTCGGCTGCCCATTTAGCCTAGATGATACTAGCCGACGCCACCAGGACGTCTCTGGCTGCACTTCGTTCGGATGCTCGATGAAGGCATCATGGCTTGAAGCGGCGGTCACCTTGAGGTCGCTGATTAGCTCGCAGCGATTGAGTTTGGGCTCACGCGGCTCTCAAACCGGCGCATCAGCAGCCGAGATGTGGAAAAGCGCCAATGCAAATCTGGGCACCCGAAGGCCACATGACAGACCAGTACGCGCTTAACTTGACCACCTTGATTGAACGATTGACCGAATATGCAGCCAAGGCTGGTTATGGGTATCGGCCGCGATAAAGAAGGCACGACGGAGCACGGAAGCGGGTCTTTCGAATCACTGCGGCTGGAATATTTGCGGCACGGACTTTTTCGTATCTACATTGTCCCCCAAAATCGAAAACAGGAGATAGTGGCATGCGGACTGGAGCGTGTGGCCTCCCAACGGGAGGCCGCCAATGAAAAGGATCGTGCTGCTCGTGGGCCCGAAGGGGTCCGGCAAAAGTTATATCGGAACCGAGCTCGCGCGACAGTTTCTTGTACGATTTGTCCGGATCGAAGCCGTGTGGCAGGACATTCAGCACGAAAGCGCAACGAACAGAAACTATTCCTGGCCTCGTGAGACATAGCGCGCCGGTGCGCAACCCTTATTGACCCATTGCGAAAGCCTAGGTTTATTTTCCCAATTATCCGGTTGATACCACAAGGACTAGTCCTAGTAAATGGCCGACAGGCCGGTGCGATCCGAGGCTGAATCCTCGGAAACTGAGATCGAAGTGACGCCTGAGATGATCCGGGCGGGTGCTGAGGCTATTGAGGAATGCGTTGGCGGTTGCGATCTTGGTGGCCACTTCTCTGCCTCACGGTTGGCAGGAGAGGTCTTTCTGGCCATGGCCCGAGTACAAAACCCAAGCGCTCGTGTGCTAATGCCACTGCCATAGATGCCGCGAATTTTCTAAGGGCAGTAAAGTAACCCTCGTACCATTCGAATTCGGCCAATATGTCCTTTTCGCTAAGTTTCTCGGCGTTGGGATTCTGGAGGAGCGTGAACGGTAGGATTTCACTTCCCCCGTCCTCGCTTGGGAGGGCAAAAATCGGTGCGTGTACTGCGCTATTGCGGCTGTCGGCGAGTGCGTTCACTTTTTTTAGTAGCCATTCAATATCAACTTTAGCTTTTGGAAATGTTTGGCCAAAGCCCTCATCGGAGGCCCGTGTTTTCAAGGCCGCCTCAAGGAGGTCGCGTTGGGTACGATCACTTTTAAGCGCATGCCAAATGCCCATACCCATCATGTCGGCTAGGCCTGAGATTTCGCAGAACAATACGCCAAGGTTTTCTTGCATATGGTTCCAAGCGTGAGCAACTTTACCCAATGCTAGGTGGTAGGCTTCAAGGGCCTTCTGTGATTTTTCGTTTTCCTTTTTGTTTGGAAGCTTAGCCATGGCTAGAACACCCAGGGACGACAAATTCAGCGAAGCGGAAACTCAGAAGCGCTTTGAGGCAGCATTGCGCGGCGCGCGGGTAGCTGGCGCGAAGCACAAGCCCGCGCCGAAAAAGGTTAAAAAGCGCAAGAAAACTTGAGAACTACGTTTGATGCGCTTACTGTGATTGGACCGCGAATCAAGGGGACTGAGCGCGGCTATCAGGATGAAATTTCGCGATCCACAATCGCAACTGGTTCTGGCCTGAAAGGGTTGGAAGGGTGGAGAAGCCGGGGTGCCTTCCCGACTTCTCCGTTCTCACGTCACTGAGACGGGGTCTGCTTGGCCTTTACGGCTTTCGCCTTAACGGTTGGGCAGACTCCGACAGTGGGCACGAACGTGCTCCACCTTACCGAAACGTACCCGAACATAATCGGTCACGAATACCGGCTGGTGGACGGGACAAGCCTGCATTGGCGTGTTCTCCAGTGAGGACTGAGCCTCACGTCTCCGGCCGCACCATTGCGCCGTGCCAAAAACAGCGCGTCAGTGAGAGCGGGGAAAACCAGTCAATCTGGGCTGGTCAACGGACGAATATACACGCCGTTTTTTGATTCGAGAGTCCTGCTTATCCACAGCTACCGAACCCAAATGCGCTTTCACTTTGCGCTTTGGTTTTGGGTTCTTCTTTCGCCAGCGGTTAAAGCGGCCAGCCTGTCGGCTGAAATCAGGCTTTGTCAGGCCCCCGATACGTGAGGCGCTTGCCGGAAGCACCTTTCACGGCAAGAGCAGCACGTTCGCCATCGTTAAAGCCAAGCTTGGTACGGTGATTGAAACGGAAATCGTATTCGGCGAGATAGCGATGCAGATGCTTTTCGCCGCAATGCTGGTAGACGCCGCGCATACCGCGCTTGAAGATTGAGAAATAGCCTTCGACGGTGTTGGTCGTTACGTCGCCGCGAGCGTATTCCTTCGCGGCGTGATTGATTGTCTCGTGCGCAACAAATTCTGCACCGACTTTCACATAGAGGCGGCTTTCGTCGGTATGCAGGCGCGTCTCGCGTTCAATGTTCTCGCGAACGATCTTTGCGACAGTCTCACCGTCAGCCGTCGCGGGATGAAATGAGCGAACGCGACCGCCGCGCTCGACAAGGGACACGATAGCGCGCTTGCCGCTCGGACCGGTCTTGCCCTTCTTGGTGAACGGGCGACCGCTAGTCGTCTTGGTCGGGCGCTTGGCTTCGGGAACGTTGCCGAAATAGGTTTCGTCGGCTTCCACAATGCCGCCGCCACCACCAAGCGGTGCAAGGCCCCCATCGCGCATTGCTTCGCGGATGCGGTGGCACATGAACCAAGCGGCTTCATAGCCGATGTCGAGAGTGCGATGCAGTTGATGGGCGCTAATGCCCTTCTTGCTGGAGCACATCAAATGGAAGGCTTGGAGCCACTTATGCAGGGCGATCTTGCTGCGCTCCATGACGGTGCGCATGGTGACAGTGAAGTCCTTACGGCATTCGGCTTCGGCACAACGGAACACGCCGGGCTTCTTGGTCGCATAGGCATGGTTCACCACGCCGCAGTGCGGGCAGATCGGGCCTTCGGGCCAGAGGATGGTTTGCAGGTATTCGCGGGCGGCGTTGTCGTCCCGGAAATGCGCTGCGGAGAAGATGTCAGTCATGGCCCAAGCCCCGTTTGATGCTGCAAATACAGCATATGTGGCTTGTGGTATCAACCGGATAATTGGGTTTATTTTCCTTTTTTGGATAGCCTTTTTACTGAAAATTTGGCAGAACAAAGCCAGTTTCACATTGATTTTCAAGGCTTTGCTGGTCACACGACCCGACCTCATGAAGCGGGCGAGTCCTGACAATTATCGTGCCCCGCATGCCGAACTCTTTGCTGGAGGCGTCCGATAGACGATTAATGCGCCACGCACATGCAGCAGGTCTGCCGCCCTAGCGGCGACGGAACATGACGATGTCGTGTCCCGCCATGAAGGCGTTTGACGAACCGGCCAAGATTTCGACAGCCTCGAACAATGGGAATGCACCGACCACGTAGCTCTGGGTCATGAAGGTTGCATAGTCGTTCGAGCCCGAGGATGTGCGCCGCGGGTCGGAGTGCAGGTGCGTATAGATCCCGGTGGCCTTGAGTTGCTCGGGTCCAGTGTCGGAAATGCGCGCTACAACATCGTCGAAACCGGCGCCATGGAACGAGAGCAGGAGATGGCCGCCGGGGCGGATGATCCGCGCCAGCTCTTTTGACCATAACGAAATGTCTGCGGGCTCCAGATGGGTAAACACGGAGGCCGCATACGCAAAGTCGATTTCACCGGATTGAATTCCTTCCAGCGGCGGACGGAATTTCGAAACAAATGTTCTCGCAAACGGGATCTGTGCCTGACAAAAGGCGATCAGTCTTGGATTGATATCGCATCCAATCAGGCGCGCCTGAGCCGGAAGAACATGTTCCCACCCCGCCAGAACCCGACCGCAACCGCAGCCGAAATCGAGGATCGTTCTCAACGAAGAAACGTCTACGCCGGCCGCCTGGAGGCGCTCGAGCAGAAAGTCGACCGCCGGTCTGCGGCTTACCGCAAACGCCTGCGGATCGCGATGCCCCACGACCAGAAAGATCAGATCGCGTGGCGGTACCGCGGTCGATAGACCGTCATTGAGCGAGGCTGGATCGAACGGGGGTTCGGCCGGAACACGGCCGGGAGACTTGGCAACGTTTTGGCCAAAGCGGTCGGTAACGGCGACCTGTGCACCCTCCCGCAACGGAGGATCGAATACATAGTTGAACCCGAGTTGTACGGGTCTGCGATAAATTTTCCTTAGATCCGATCGCACCATGCCCGGAACGATCCGGTCCAGGACTTTGCCATCGACAACGATGCTCAGACGCGGCGCCCGTCCACCCGGCCGAGCCGCCCATCCGCTGACGTGGTAACGATCCAGACGATCGACATGCCCTTCCAGCGCCCACAGCCTACAAAGCCGACGCAACATACTGAACGACAACCCCATCGAACAAGCGATTTTTGTCCGCGTTCAATATCACGAAGGGACAATCGTTTCAAAATAGGCCGCCGCCCGCGCAAAATGCCCACTCCACGTCACCGACGGTCACTTTTGCGCAATCGGCGTGGAAAGCTGGAACATGCGGCCGGTCGGTGCTTTATCGTCGGTCGACGATCCCGCCGGCGAAAGAGAACCAAGAAGTACTCATGACGACACAGCTAAAGGAACAGCCCTTGGCCCCCGCCCGGAGCACGAACGGCCCGACATGCGCGAACTCGCACCTCGCCTGGCTCCCTCGCTTTCTCCGGCCAAGAGCGTTCGCCACATCGAATGTGCAAGCGAGCCGCCGGAAGAGGCGCTGAGAAACTCGGCTGCCTGCTGATAGGATGATCAACACTGGCGCGCCGCCGGTGTCGGTGAGTTTGACCATCAGGCCACAAACCCGCTATCCGCTGGTGCAAATGTCAATAATGTCGAGATTATTGAGCACTCGAAGTCTCTTCGATTTGCCTTTTTCAGACCTTGGTCTATTGACGGCTTGATGAAAGGGTGCCGACCGAGGTTTTCCTGACCGTTCTCTCTCCGATATTCGCCCGATGGCGACTTCGATGGTTGCAGTGGCGTTACAATCGGCGGGCAACTCTCGCTGCGATCGAGCCATTCTTTGACCTCGACTGGTACCTATCCGGCAATGCCGATGTGAAGGCCGCGGGGGTTGATCCCCTGGTCCACTATGTCGAGTTTGGGTGCCGCGAGGGCCGCGATCCGCATCCGCTGTTCGATACTGCGTGGTACCTGTCGACTTACCACGATGCGGGACCGTCCGGTCTGAATCCGCTGGTTCACTATCTGCATGTCGGCGCGCAACAGGGCTACGATCACTCGCCGCTTTTCGATACCCGCTGGTACGCGAGGCAAAATCCTGACGCACGCGGCTGGAATCCGTTGCTACACTTCATCAGATGCGGAAACGCCCAAGGCCGCGACCCGCATCCGTTGTTCCGGTCGCGCACCTATGCCAGTTCCAATCCGCGGGTACAGGCTGCCGGTCCTCCCGGCGTAATCGAGCTTTTGTCGAACGCCGCACAAGACGGCTGGCGAGTGATCGGCGTGGACCAAGGCTTTGCACCCTTGCTCGCGCTTTGCATGCGCCACAAGAACGGCGCCGAAGATGCATGGTTTTTCGATCAGGAGAGGCGACGGCTGCCGGAGGATCTTTCGGGCTGGCCCGTGGACGCGCTCGGCATCCTTGACCTCCGTCGGCCGACCGCCCGCGAAATTTGGCACGGGGTGGTCTGCGCGGTACGGCCGCAGCTTACGGAAACAGCAAGAACCATCACGACGAACAGCGCTCTGTTCCGCTACGCCGACCTGTTGCTTTCAAATTGTTTGCGCCGTTGGGCGGACGAACTGGCTCTGACCCCGCGGGAGATTGATGTAACCGGCATTGCCGGCACGGTGCCCATAGGCGATCATATCCTGCGCGCAGATCTTGTTCGGGAGCTTCTGACAACGGACGACAAAGCATCGCTCCATGTCGAAAGAGCGCTGACCAGCGGTGAATTCACCTGCCGCTCGCCGGTTGACGGACGGATCTTGAAGAATGAGGGGAGCCTTGTGCTCACCTCCCAGCTCTTTGCCTATCGCTTTGTCGACGAGACCCACTCGCTTGTCTTCTACTTGATCTCTCCGGTCCTTGGATGGGCGCAGGTGTGTGCCTTGTATCTACCCAGTGAGCGCGCGATCATTTTCGCGCCCGGCTGGGATGGTCTGGCCATCCAGAGACTTTTTGGAACTCCGGTCCATCTGCTCGTGGCTCGCCATGCGCTCTCCCATGCAGCCGACATTGAACAATATCTCCAGACGCCGCAGCCGCGAGCAAACGCGCTCGTGTTCGTCCATCACAATATCGCCCATCACCTCTGGAACGATCTTGGTGAACTTGACCGTCTTTCATCGCTTCGATCGCAGACGCCTGAAATCATCCTGCTCGATGGCGCCAGAAACGAGTAGTTCGGTCCGCTCGACCGGCTGTTTCCGGAGTTTGAGGGGCGCATTGAACGCGGACTACGCGCAACAACCCTGGCGCGGCACATTTACCGCTCCAGCCTTTGCCTTTTCGGGCCGATCAACAAATACATTACGTCACGCCTGCGATCCCGGGTTCTGGGCCTGAACGAGTCACTGGCAGCAGGCGTGACGAGCGGCCTAGGGCAAGACCCTGTCGACAAACGCCGTCCGGTTGTCGTGATTGGATTGCGAGCGCACAATCGGACTCTGGTCGATTTTGCAGAGGCCAGTGCTGAGATTGCACGATTTTTTGTGAGCGAGTTCGGGCACGTCATCATCGTGTTCGACGGATGCAACGATAACGCCGGTGCCGATTATATCGACGCTGAGAAGCGGATCGTCACACAGTTTCTGCAAATTACACCGGATTCCCGTGTCAAAGTAATCGATCTGATCGGGCGTCCAATGGCGGAGAGCCTGATCTGGATTGCACAGGCCGATCTGTTCATATCGGTCTATGGCGCCGGCTTGACCAAGTATCGCTGGATTTGCAACAAACCCGGACTAGCTCTGACCGGCCGCTGGAATCTCCTGCACCGCGGCGACCTGCGCATCTACCACGATCCGGAATTCATGGAAGACCCGGCGCCGATGCTGATGCCGGATCCGCAAGACGTCGAGGACGTGCCGGACGCCAAGCTGCTGCGCCATGACATTCTGCACCCAGAGGCGTCCCAGATGAATTTCCGGATGAACACGGAAGCCGTGCTCCGGCATCTGCGAAAACTCCTGAAGCATCAGGTCCCCCACTCCGCTGATCGGCGCAACAACCCGCGTTAGCCAAGCGCCAGCCCGCCGGTTGCGGCGCGCCAAATAGCGCGATATGCAACAAGCTTAACCGCAATCGGATGCAATGACGAAAACCGCCCTCATTCTCGGCGTCACCGGTCAGGACGGCGCCTATCTGTCCGAGTTCTTGCTCGCCAAAGGCTATGTGGTGCACGGCGTCAAGCGCCGCTCGTCCTCGCTGAACACGCAGCGCGTGGACCACCTCTACGAGGATCCGCATTTCGGCCACACCAATTTTTTCCTTCACTATGGCGACCTCACCGACGCCACCAATCTGATCCGTCTGATCCAGGAGACACAGCCGTCCGAGATTTACAATCTGGGGGCCCAGAGCCATGTACAGGTGTCGTTCGAAACCCCGGAATACACGGCCAATGCCGACGCCCTGGGACCATTGCGCCTGCTTGAGGCCATCCGCATCCTGCGAATGGAAGACCGGGTCCGCTTCTACCAGGCGTCCACCTCGGAGCTTTACGGCAACAGCCCTGCCCCGCAGAACGAACTGACCCCATTCGCGCCACGCAGCCCCTATGCGGCGGCAAAGCTTTACGCCTACTGGATGACGGTGAATTACCGCGAAGGCTACGGCATGTTCGCGAGCAACGGTATCCTGTTCAACCACGAAAGTCCGATCCGCGGCGAGACATTCGTCACACGCAAGGTGACGCGCGCGGTGGCCGCCATTCATGCCAGAAAACAGGACAGGCTCTATATCGGCAATTTGGAAGCGCGGCGCGACTGGGGTCACGCCAAGGACTATGTCGAAGGCATGTGGATGATCCTCCAGCACCATAAGCCGGACGATTTCGTGCTGGCCACAGGTGAAGCGCATTCCGTGCGCGAGCTGATCGAAAAGGCGTTCGCGGCGGTCGGGCGCACGCTGGTCTGGAAGGGCGAGGCGCAGGACGAGGTCGGTCTCGATGCAAAAACCGGCGCCGTCCTGGTTGCGATCGATCCACGCTACTTCCGGCCGACCGAGGTCAATAACCTCCTCGGCGACTGCAGCAAGGCGCGGCGCGACCTCGGTTGGGCGCACCGTATCACTTTCGACCAGCTTATCACGGAAATGGTCGAGGCCGACCTCAGGCTTATCTGATGATGCCGCCGCTCGACTACAGCCTGCAAGGCAAGCGGATCTTTGTCGCCGGTCATCGTGGCCTCGTCGGCTCTGCGCTGGTCCGGCGGCTGCAGGGCGAGGATTGCCAGATTCTTGTAGCGGGCCGGGCGGAGCTCGACCTGCTGCGCCAGGACGCCGTCGAGCGCTGGATGGCGCAGCACAGGCCCCAAGCGGTCTTCATCGCGGCCGCAACGGTGGGCGGCATCCTCGCCAATGACCGGAGACCGGCGGAGTTTCTCTACGACAATCTGGTCATTGAAACCAATCTGATCGACGCCGCACATCGAAATGGCGTCGAAAAGCTGATGTTCCTCGGCTCGTCCTGCATCTATCCGCGGCTTGCGCCGCAGCCGATGCGCGAAGACGCGCTGCTCACCGGGCCGCTGGAACCGACCAATCAATGGTACGCGATCGCCAAGATCGCCGGCATCATGCTGTGCCAAGCCTATCGCCGCCAGTATGGCGCGAATTTCATCGCAGCGATGCCGACCAACCTTTACGGCCAGGGCGACAATTTCGACCTGCAGTCGAGCCACGTCATTCCGGCGCTGATCGCGAAGGCCCATGCGGTCAAGTCCGGCCAGGCGAAGGAGTTGATCGTCTGGGGCTCCGGCGCGCCGCTTCGCGAATTCATGTATGTCGACGATCTGGCCGACGCTCTGGTGTTTTTGATGAAACACTACAACGAAGAGGATCATATCAATGTCGGTGTGGCCGAGGAGGTCACCATCGGAGAGCTTGCGACCGAGATCGCGCGTGCTGTGGGCGTCGAGGCCTCGCTTCGCTTCGATCCAAGCAAACCGGACGGCGCGCCTCGCAAGCTCATGGATTCGCGACGCCTATTCGCGATGGGTTGGCGGCCGAAAACGAGCCTCGCCGATGGCCTGCGCAAGACTTATGCCTGGTATGTGAGCAACATTGCCAACCCAGCCGCGCAAAAATAGAAGAGCCCTTTGCTGGCGAGGCTCGGTGCGAGCTGGACAATCACTGCAAGGCACGGGACTTATAAAGAATATCGCGACCAGAGGATGACGGCGCGTTGCGCCAGGTAGCGTCTCTTGAGGGTGCCTACCTGACAACGCCGTAGACAGCCGCACCCTGTAGCACCGGCGCCGTGATGGTTCCAATCACCGACAGAAATTTTTGGACCTCAGTCAGCGGCGCGTTGGCGACATAGAGAATGTCCTTGTCGCGCATCGGGAAGGCGCGCGCCATGAAGTACGAATTGGCATTGCGCAGATTGAGGCGATAGACCACAGGCACGTAGTTCGTGGCGATCTGCTCCTTGCGCTCAGGCAACATTTCGGCAACCAGCGAGGCCGGTTCGAAGCGCAAGAGGAACACACCGGTGGAATCTGCCCGGAAGTCGAGAAGACCCCCTGCCCTGGCCAGCGCCTGTTCCAGCGTCATGCCCGCAGCGTCGAACTGGATCAATTCGTTGCGGCCGGTGCCGCCGAAAGCGGTGAAACGCTGCGGCTCTCGCACGACCGTCAGCACGTCTCCGGGTCGCACGTAGACATTTTCGCGCGCATCGGCGAGCAGGATATTGAACGGTACGTTGGCGCTCTTCTCACCACGCGTCAGCCGTACGAAAACCTCGTGGCCCGGTGCCCGCAATCCGCCAGCTGCAGCGATAACGTCGAGCACGCGGTCGCCCTTGACGCTGACCGGCGCCAGCATGCCGTTGGTGACTTCGCCCGTCACGGTGACGGTATTGTTCCGGTTTCTTGTGATGGTCACGACTGCCTGTGGCTCGATCGCCTTGCCGCGGAGGGAATCGACGATCAGACTTTCCGCCTCGGCCGGACGCAGACCAGCGATCTTCAGTCGCCCGGCATAGGGCACCTGGATTGTTCCGTTCTGCGAAACTTCTTGTTCCGGAATCGTAGCGGTTCGCGAGCCTGGACTGGTGCGGTCGATGCTCGCGGACGAAAACAGCCCGCCGGAACCCGCCTCCCAGATTGTCACCGTCACGGCATCGCCGCTGCCAATGCGCACATCGGGCGGACGCCGGCTGTCACGAAACATGCCGTAGAGGGTGGGAGCCTGCCGTTTGGCGACGATCGCGGCAATGCGCTCGTCGATGTCCACCACGACATAACCGCTGATGATTCCGGTATTGCTTTCGTTGGAAACGATCTCAGACGCGGTTGGGCCGGCTGAGGGCACAGTTCCGCACCCCGTTACCAAAACGGCGCACAGGCAAACAAGTCCCCAACTCAAATGCCGTTTGGGCACTCAAGATCCCCCGAATTTCCACGGGACAGGCTAGCCCGAAACAGTGCGAAGAAACAGCCGCGATGACATATCAAGAGTTGCCGTTGCCAAATTGCAACAACGAGGACCGCCATGCCTGTTAAGCTTAATATATTGAAAAATCTAAATTTTTCTCACGACGGCAGTCCTGCCCGGTCGTCACGACTTGCGAGCGCGGAGAAATCCGCCAACAGGCTTAAGCAATCCCTACCGATTTGGATCCTGGATCGTCCAAAGCGGCAGCGAATCGGGTTCGATCGCCCTCGCCATTGGCCAAGGCTCCGCCTCAAAACGCCATTCCTGAGGGCAGTCTAAGCACGATCCGCCAGCCGGCGCTCGGCGGCCCCGCAGATTGCATGGCCAATCGCGATATGCATTTCCTGGATATGGTTCGTCTGCTCCGACGGCACGCAGATGCAAAGGTCGCATAGCTGCCGCATCCGGCCGCCTGACCGGCCGGTCAATCCGATGGTCGGAATCCCTTTCTCGCGGGCGGCCTCAATAGCACGCAGGACATTGGCACTGTTGCCGCTGGTCGAAATTGCGACCAGCACGTCGCCCTCCCGGCCGAGCGCACGAAGCTGGCGTGCGAACACCTGGTCGAAGGTATAATCGTTCGCAATCGCGGTTAGCGCCGACGTGTCGACGGTCAGCGCCAGCCCCGGTAAGGGCGCGCGTTCGATCAGATAGCGCCCCACCAGTTCTGCGGCGAGATGCTGCGCATCGGCGGCCGAACCGCCATTGCCACAGAACATGATCTTGTTGCCGCGCACGAGCGCCGCATAAACCGCTTCGATCGCGCGCTGCACCACGTCGTCAAGATCGGCCAGCGCCTCAAAATTGCGTGCCGCGGTCAGGCAATAGCTGCGAAAATCGGACATTCAATCCTACTCGCGATATCAGGCTTCCGCCGGCGTTGCGTCGCGGATCGGTGCGTAATCCCGGTAGCGGCGCTTCCACTCGTCGATCAGCGCGGAGTCGTCCGTATTCCAAGGATGGAACGAGGGCCGGTAATAGTCGAAATACAATTGTAGCGGAACGATCTCGCGCAAGATTTGCGTCAGACCTTGGGAAGGCCTCGCATCCTTCGCCTCGCTGTGGTCAGAACCAGGTGCAGCCTCACCGCGTTCCTTGCGGCTCTGTTTCAAAGAGCGTACGGACAAGAATATCGAATAGCTGAACAGCACGGTGGCCGCCATCATGGCGGCGATGCGGTGCAGATAGCTTAAAACACCGCTGCCGCAGACCTCCCGGTAGACATCGAAGCACACCGCTTTGTGCTCGGCCTCCTCGACGGCATGCCACAACCACATGGCCGCAAGCGCCGGATCTGCCTTTTCGATAAAGGGGCCCTGCCAGCGCAGAAGATTATGCGAGAGGATGGCGGTGAAGTGTTCCAGCGCACAGGTGAACGCGAGCTGCGAGGCCCGCGGCGCATATTTTGAAACACGCGCCAGCGAACGGGCAACCGCTTCCTCGATTTCGGGACCGCGCGTGAACGTTTCTGCCAGCCGCGCATTGGCGCGCGCATGTTCCTTGCTGTGCATGGCCTCCTGGAATACGAATGCCTTTACCTGTTCCTTGAGTTGAGGATCTGCAATGCGGTCCTGATAATTCTGGACGGAGCGGATAAAGAAGCGTTCTCCCGGCGGAAATACGAAAGAAACCGCGTTCAGGACATCCTCGATGTCCTTCTCGGAAGCGAGCCAGCCGCACGTCGTTGCGGAATCGAACGGGATGTTGACGCGCCGCCGGACGATTGGAACAGGAGACGGGATCGGCATCGGCATTTCTCTACTCTGGATCGCAGGCCCGGGCAACCACAGGACTCTCCGTTTGGTCAGGCTGCTTGTCCGGCGAGCGCATAGGTCCGGCTCCGCAAAAATGCGATTGCGGCCTCGTCGGTCGCAAATCCGGTCAACTGGTCCGCTTCAATCAGCGGGCCAAGCGTCGCACGCAGCGTAAAGCCGCGCTTGTTATTGACCTCGCGGATCAAAAGTGACTGGTGCAAACGCGGCAATGCAAGCGCGGCAAGCTGGAAAGCCGGTCCGTTGTGCCCTTCGAAATAAACCGGCAGCACCTGCGCTTTGGTGCGCCTGGCCAGTCGCGCAACATGCGGATTCCACGGCGGATCGACCACCGCACCGGCTGAAAAGAAATAGCGCGCAACCTGACCCGACGGAAAGACCAGCAATGCCCCGCCGCGTCCGAGCAATTCCAGCGCCTTGCGAAAGCCCTGCACATTGAGTTTGCGGTTCTCCGGCAGCCGCAGCGGATCGACATAAATGCCGCGGTCTTCAGTGCCTGGCAGCTGGGCGACCATATGCCAAACCATAACCGTGACATCCGTCCTCCTGGACAGGAGCATGGCGTCAAGCGCAAGCCCCTCGACCAGACCATAGGGATGGTTGGAGACCACAATCAGCGGTCCATGCGACGGCACAGACGACAACGGCAATCCCCGCCACTCGGTGCCAATTGATAGCGCACTGAGCAGTTGCGCCGAAAACGTTTCGGGGGTCGCTGCTAGGTCGCGGCACAGGCTGTATAGCTGATCGATTCCGAGAAATCTCTCGACCGCCTTCGCCACATGGCGCTCGATTGACTGCCGAAGTCCTCGCATCCTTCGCAAACCCGCGGGCCGCAATGCCGGGCCAATCCCTTAGGCATTGCCGGGGATGCCGTCCATAGGTGCTTCGGCGGGCGCTTTAGCGCTGGACCGTCCCAGTCACGCTTGATGCCGCACAGTGCCAATGCCAGTGGCGGTCGGCCGCAGGCCGCCGTGAAAACCCTGGCAAGGAGCCCAAATCGCGTCCATCGGACAAATTGCCCCCGGCGTAGGCAGACGCTATAGGCATCGGCAGACGCGACACTAGATTTCAGGGGTGAGAGCCCCGCAAAATCAGGGAAGTCCGGTGCCCGACACCCCGAAATCAGCCTCCAATCCCGCCTCGAAGACACCCCTCCTCGACCGGGTCAAAATCCCGGCCGATCTGCGCGCCCTGCCACAATCCGATCTGCCGCAGCTTGCCGAGGAGCTCCGCACGGAAATGATCGATGCGGTCGCCGTTACCGGCGGGCATTTGGGCGCGGGGCTTGGCGTCGTCGAACTCACCGTTGCGCTGCATTACGTTTTCGATACCCCCGACGACCGGCTGATCTGGGACGTCGGTCACCAGTCCTATCCGCACAAGAT
>NZ_JBKBVB010000098.1:0-17347 GCF_046289595.1 Pseudorhodoplanes sp. | reverse complement strand
GCTGCGCGCCCTGATCGCCGAGAGCCGGATCGCGTTGCCCGGTTTCCTGCCGCCGCCGGCGGCCGGCCTGTTCGGCTATCTCGGCTACGACATGGTGCGGCAGATGGAGCACCTGCCCAACGTCAATCCCGATCCGCTCGGCAGCGCGGACGCGCTGCTGATCCGTCCGACCATCGTCGTCGTGTTCGATTCGGTGACCGACCAGATCACGCTGGTGACGCCGGTGCGGCCCGAGCCGGGCGTGTCGGCGAAAGCTGCTCTGGCGCGCGCCACCGAACGCCTTGGCGCAATCGTCGACCGGCTCGACGCGCCGTTGCCCAAATCCTTTCGCGAAGACCATGCCGGCAGCATCGCTGCGACCGCGGTCTCCAATACAAGCCCCGCCGAATATGCCGCGATGGTCGCCCGCGCCAAGGATTACATTGCCGCAGGCGACATCTTTCAGGTGGTGCTGGCGCAGCGCTTCGAAGCGCCGTTCGATCTCTCGCCCTTCTCGCTGTACCGGGCGCTGCGGCGGGTCAATCCGGCTCCCTTTCTGTATTTCCTCGATTTCGGCGCGCTGGCGATCGCAGGGTCGAGCCCGGAAATTCTGGTGCGCGTGCGCGAACGCCGCGTCACCATCCGCCCGATCGCCGGAACGCGGCCGCGCGGTGCGACGCCGCATGAAGATGCAGCGCTGGAGCGCGACTTGCTCGCCGACCCGAAAGAGCTGGCCGAGCATCTGATGCTGCTCGATCTCGGACGCAACGACGTCGGACGGGTCGCGAAGATCGGGTCGGTCGACGTCACCGGCAAGTTCTTCATCGAGCGCTACAGCCAGGTGATGCACATCGTGTCCAATGTCGAGGGCGAACTCGCCGACCGACACGATGCCCTCGATGCGCTGATCGCCGGATTTCCGGCCGGCACCGTGTCCGGCGCGCCGAAGGTGCGCGCGATGCAGATCATCGACGAACTGGAGAAGGAAAAGCGCGGCATCTATGCCGGCTGCGTCGGCTATTTCTCGGCCGCCGGCGACATGGATACCTGCATCGTGCTGCGCACCGCGGTGATCAAGGACGGCACCATGTATGTGCAGGCCGGCGCCGGCATCGTCGCCGACAGCGATCCGGCCGCCGAGCAGCAGGAATGCATCAACAAGGCGAAGGCGCTGTTCCGCGCCGCGGAAGAAGCGCGGCGCTTTGCCAGCCGCGCCGGGCGGGGACAATAGGCGCGCGCCCATGTTTCGCATTGTCCCGGCAGACCTCGACGCTCCCGATGTGATCGCGATGCTGGATGTCCATGTGACGCGGGCGCGGGCGGAGTCCGGTCTTGGCTCGTCGCATGCGCTCGACCGGTCCGGTTTGAAATCGCCGGCGGTCCGCGTCTGGACCCTGCATGACGCAGAGCGTCTCGCCGGCATCGGCGCGTTGATGCGATTGAATGCCGAGCACGGCGAGGTCAAATCGATGTACACCGCCGAGAGTCACCGGCGCCGCGGCGTCGCCCGCATCATGGTGGAACACATCATCGCCGAGGCGCGCGCGGCCGGCTTCTCCCGCCTCAGCCTGGACACCGGCTCATGGCCTTATTTCAAGCCTGCCGTGGCGCTGTACCGGAGCCACGGCTTCACCGAGTGCCAGCCGTTCGGCGACTATGTCCCGGATCCGAACAGCGTTTTCATGACCCTTGAGCTGAAAACCGGCTCGCCTTGACCCTTTCGGAACCCGTAGTCTAAGACCCCCGACACGCCGGGGCTGCCGCATGATCCTTCTGATCGACAACTACGACAGCTTTACTTTCAACCTCGTCCATTATCTGGGCGGGCTCGGCGCCGACATGTGCGTGTGCCGGAACGACAGCCTCACCCCGGATGAGGCGTTGGCGTTGAAACCGGAGGCGATCGTGCTCTCGCCAGGTCCCTGCACCCCGAACGAAGCCGGCATCTGTCTCGACCTGATCAAGAAGGCCAAGGACACCATCCCGATTCTCGGCGTGTGCCTTGGCCATCAGGCCATCGGCCAGGCCTTTGGCGGCGAGGTGGTGCGGGCACCCTCCCCGGTCCATGGCAAGGTTTCCGACATCCGTCACCAAGGCCGCAGCGTGTTTCGCGGCATAAACGGGCCATTCAAGGCGACGCGCTATCATTCCCTCGTGGTCCGCCGCGACACCATGCCGGACGACCTCGATGTCACGGCGGAAACCGCCGACGGATTGGTCATGGGTCTCGCGCATCAATCCCTGCCGCTGCATGGCGTGCAGTTTCATCCCGAAAGCATCGCCTCCGAGCACGGGCACCTGATCCTGAAGAATTTTCTCGACCTCGCCGCCGCCTGGAACGGCGCGCGGCGCAGCTTGCATTGAGGACGCCGCATGGCCGACGAATTCAAGGCATTGATCGCCAAGGCCGCGTCCGGCGCCGCATTGTCGCGCGAGGAAGCCGCGCTCGCCTTCGACCGGATGATGTCGGGCGAGGCGACGCCCTCGCAGATGGGCGGACTTCTGATGGCGCTGCGTGTGCGCGGCGAGAGCGTCGACGAGATCACCGGCGCAGTCAGCACCATGCGCGCCAAGATGACCAAGGTCGCAGCACCGCCCGGCGCCATCGACGTGGTCGGCACCGGCGGCGACGCCTCTGGCTCCTACAACATCTCGACCTGCGCGGCCTTCATCGTCGCCGGCGCCGGCGTGCCGGTCGCCAAGCACGGCAACCGCGCGCTGTCATCGAAATCCGGCGCCGCCGACGTGCTGACGGCGCTGGGCATCAAGATCGACCTGCGCCCCGACGAAATCACCCGCTGTATTTACGAAGCCGGCATCGGCTTCATGTTCGCGCCCGCGCATCACCCGGCGATGAAAAATGTCGGCGCGACGCGCGTCGAACTCGGCACCCGCACGATTTTCAATCTGCTCGGGCCGCTCTCCAATCCGGCGAGCGTCACCCGCCAGCTGGTCGGGGTGTTCTCGCGGCAATGGATCGAACCGCTGGCGCAGGTGCTGAAAATTCTGGGCTCGGACTCGGTCTGGGTGGTGCATGGCTCGGACGGGCTCGACGAGATCACGACCTCGGGACCGACCGCCGTCGCTGCGCTCGAGAACGGCACGATCCGGACCTTCGAGATCGCGCCGGCCGATATCGGGGTCGAGCCGGTGAAGCCGGAGGCTCTGCGCGGCGGCGATGCCGAGCACAATGCCGAGGCGCTGAAGGCGGTGCTGGAGGACAAACCCGGCGCGTACCGCGATGTCGCGGTGATGAATGCGGCGGCGGCGTTGGTGGTTGCCGGTGTCGCGAAGGATTTGAAGGACGGCGCCGAACAGGCGAGGAAGGCGTTGTCGACCGGCGCCGCGCGCGCGCGCCTCGACCGCCTGATCGCCGTGTCGAATTCGTGAGGGCGCGATGGCCGACATCCTGACCAAGATCGAGGCCTATAAGCGCGAGGAGATCGCCGCCGCCAAGCGCGGCAAGAGCCCCGCCACGCTCGACGCCGAAGCGCGCACGGCGTCGCCCGTCCGCAGCTTTTGCGGCGCCATCGAGAGGAAGCTCGCAGCCGGCCATTATGCATTGATTGCCGAGGTGAAGAAGGCGAGTCCGTCGAAGGGACTGATCCGCGCCGACTTCGATCCGGTCGCGATCGCCAGGGCCTATGAAGCCGGCGGCGCGGCCTGTCTCTCCGTGCTCACCGACACGCCCTCGTTCCAGGGCCGTCCGGACTTCCTGACCGCAGCCCGCACAGCGACGTCGCTGCCCGCGTTGCGCAAGGATTTCATGTACGACACCTATCAGGTCGCAGAAGCCCGCGCCTGGGGCGCCGACTGCATCCTCATCATCATGGCGGCGGTCGACGATGCGCTGGCGCACGACCTTGAATCGGCCGCGCAATCCTACGGCATGGATGCGCTGATCGAGGTCCATGACGAAGCCGAACTCGCTCGCGCGCTGAAGCTGCGTTCGCGTCTGATCGGCATCAATAACCGCAATCTGCGCACCTTCGAAACCTCGCTCGATGTCGGCCGCGCGCTCGCGCCAAAAGTGCCGCGCGACCGCCTGATCGTCGGCGAGAGCGGCATCTTCACCCCCGCCGATCTCGCGCTCTTGTCGGACGCCGGCATTTCCACCTTTCTGATCGGCGAGAGCCTGATGCGCGCATCCGACGTCACCGAGGCCACCCGGACGCTGCTGGCGCGGCCCGGGCTGCGTGCGGCGGCGAGCTAGATCATGACTGAAAGCACGAGCGGAAAGACACTGACCCATCTCGGCGCCTCCGGCGAGGCGCGCATGGTCGATGTCTCCGACAAGACGGTGACAGAGCGGGTCGCCATGGCCGAGGGTCGCGTCATCATGACGCCGGAGACGCTTGCGCTCGTCATCTCCGGCAACGCCAAGAAGGGCGACGTGCTCGGCACCGCACGCATCGCCGGCATCATGGCGGCCAAGCGCACCCACGATCTGATCCCGCTGTGCCATCCGCTGGCGCTGTCGCAGGTCGCCGTCGATCTCGCGCCGGACCAGTCCCTTCCCGGAATTGCGGTGCGCGCAACCGTGAAGGTCGCGGGACAAACCGGCGTGGAAATGGAGGCGCTGACCGCGGTGTCGGTGGCGTGTCTGACCATCTACGACATGGTCAAGGCCGCCGAACGCGGCATGCGCATCGAGGGCATTCGTCTGGTCGAAAAATCCGGCGGCAAGTCCGGGCCATACAAGGCGAAGGACTAGCCGATGGCGCTGCTGCCGGTCGCCGATGCTCTGCAACGAATCCTGGCGCAGGCGAACGCCCTGCCCGCCGAACGCGTGCCGATCACCGAGGCGCACCGGCGGGTGCTTGCGGAGGATTTGCGGTCGCTGCGCAGCCAGCCTCCGGCCGACGTGTCGGCCATGGACGGCTACGCGATCCGCGCCGAGGACGTGACCTCGGTGCCGATCGATCTGACGGTGGCCGGCGAAGTCGCTGCCGGCCGGCCGTTCGACGGCGCGGTGAAGGCGGGGCAGGCGGTGCGCATTTTCACCGGCGGCGAAGTGCCGGCGGGCGCCGATACCATTGTCGTGCAGGAACAGACCCGCCGCGAGGGCGACAGCGTCATCATCGCCAAACTCCCCGAAAAGGGCCGGCACATCCGCCGGGCCGGTCTTGATTTCAGCGAAGGCGAAACGCTTCTCGCCCGCGGCCGCCTGCTCACCGGACGCGACATCTCGCTTGCCGCCGCCATGAACCACCCGTTCCTGCCCGTCTATCGCAAGCCGCGGATCGCGCTGCTTGCGACCGGGGACGAACTAGTGCTGCCCGGACGCAAGCCCGGCCCCGGCCAGATCGTCTATTCGAACGGATATTCGGTCGCCGCACTCGCGCGGCAGGAAGGCGCCGAGGTGACCGACCTCGGCATCGCCCGCGACCGCATCGACGACACCGTCAGGGCGATCCAGGATGCCCGGATGCGGCGGGTCGATGTGCTCGTGACCATGGGCGGCGCGTCGGTCGGCGATTACGATGTCGTGCAGCAGGCGCTGACCGCCGAGGGCATGGCATTGTCATTCTGGAAGATCGCAATGCGCCCCGGCCGCCCGCTGATGCATGGACGGCTCGGACCGATCCATGTGCTCGGCCTGCCGGGCAACCCGGTCTCGGCCTTTGTCTGCGCCTATCTGTTTCTCGTGCCGCTGCTGCGGACACTGACCGGCCGCACCGATGCCATCGCTCAGCCGGACCACGCTCTGCTCGGCAGCGACCTGTCGGAAAACGACGAGCGCGAGGATTATCTGCGGGCCAAACTGTCGCGCTCGTCCCGCGGCGCGCTGGTCGCAACCGCCTTCCCGGTCCAGGATTCCTCGATGACCCGGTTCCTTGCCGAGGCCGACTGCCTGATCGTGCGAGAGGCGCATGCGCCAAAGGCGCTGGCCGGCTCGCCCTGCGCAATCATGAAGCTTCCCCTGTAGCAGCCTGTCGCATTCTTCACTTCAAATTAAGGGCTTGCGGAACACATATCGAACATATAGTGTTCGTTCATGATTTGTTTCGCATTCGTTGAGTTGGTTCCATCAACCCGAATGCCGGGCCGGGGAGACACGGTGGCATGCTGACCCGCAAGCAGTTCGAGCTTCTGCGATTCATCAATGATCGCCTCAAGGAAGCCGGCGTACCGCCGTCTTTCGACGAAATGAAGGACGCGCTCGATTTGCGCTCCAAGTCCGGAATCCACCGGCTGATTACCGCGCTGGAAGAGCGCGGATTCATCCGCCGGCTGCCCAACCGCGCCCGCGCCATCGAAGTGATCAAGCTGCCCGACTCGGTCAATCCCTCCGGACCGCGGCGCGGTTTCACGCCGAGCGTCATCGAAGGCAATCTCGGCCGGGTGCGGACGGCCTCCGAGGATGAGGGCGGCCGCCCGGTTGCAATTCCCGTCATGGGCCGCATCGCCGCGGGCACGCCGATCGAGGCGATCCAGACCAAGAGCCACACCATCAGCGTGCCGCCGGACATGCTGTCGTCGGGCGATCATTTCGCACTCGAAGTGCGCGGCGATTCGATGATCGATGCCGGCATCCTCGATGGCGACACCGTCCTGATCCGCAAGTCCGACGCCGCCGATACCGGCGATATCGTGGTGGCCCTGATCGACGATGAAGAGGCCACGCTGAAGCGTTTCCGCCGCCGCGGCGCGTCCATCGCGCTTGAACCGGCTAACACGTCGTATGAAGTCCGGATCCTGCCGCCGACGCGGGTGCGCATTCAGGGCAAGCTGGTCGGCCTACTCCGGCGCTACTGACGGCGAAGCGTGTCCCGGCGCATCCTCCGGCTCGAGGTCTGCCGGACGTGGCGTCGCATCGCGTGGCGCGACCGCCGGCCGCGAGACCGGCGGCTGGGCAGCGGCAGGCTGCTGCGGGGTCCATGGCCTGCGATAGGTCTGCGGCCGCGCCCAGTCCATGACGAAACGTCCGTCCGCAATGCGCGCCGCGGCAGCGCCGCCGGCGCGGACTGCATTGCGGTCGACGATCGGCACGCCGCAATGCGGCGGGGCGTTGCGCGCGGTGACCACAAAGCTCGCCGTTTCGCAATCCTCGTTGACCGCCTCCGCGGTTTTTGCAAGCGCGATGGGGCGACCGTCGGAAAGCCGCGCGACGCAGCCCTCGGCATCGCAGCGCACACCCTCGGCCAGCGTCGCGTCGGCCGCATCGCGCGCATCGCCATCGGCCGCCAGCCACTCGCGCAGCGCAAACGCATCGCGCCGATTCGCCATCACCCGCAGCGTGCCAGAGGCATCGCGGACCGCCACCATCCCGGCGTCCGCCGAAACCAGAATGTCCGGGCGGGACGTAGCCCAGGCGAGCGCAACACACAGCAGCACGAGCCCCGCGCCCGACCAGCGCAGCGGCGAGCGCAACAGGCACAGCACCACGAGCCCCGCAGTGCCGAGAAGCAGCGGCGCTGTTCCGAAAGCCGGTATCCGCCCGACCGCGCCGGGCAGGCTGGTCACAAAGGCTGCGACCGAGATCATCCAGCCGATCCCCTCGCCCATCAGCCACCAGAACGGCCGGTCGAAACCGAACGGGAGCATCGCAAGACCCAGCAATCCCGACGGCATCACCCAGATCGAGACCGCAGGCATCGCACACAGATTGGCAACAATGCCGTAGGGCGCGAGCCGATGAAAATGATAGGCGGCAAACAATGTGGTGGCGCCGCCCGCCACCAGCGAGGCGACAATGACCGCTGCGATTTCGCGGCCGCCCCAGAGCGCGATGCGCGCCGCAAGCGGCGAGCCGGGCTCGGCGGAGATCCAGGGCAGGCCGCGTTCATAGACCGCGACCAGCGCCAGCGTCGCCGCAAACGACATCTGGAAGCTTGGATGCACGATGGCTTCCGGCGTGATTGCAAGCAGCACCAGAGCCGCAACGCAGATCGTGCGAAGCGTCAGCGCGGGTCGGTCGAACATCACCCCGATCAGGACGATCGCCGTCATGATGTAGGCGCGCTGGGTCGCGACCGCACCGCCCGACAGCAACAGATAGAACGAGGCCATGGCGAGCGCCGCAAGGGCCGCCCATTTCTTGATCGGGTAGCGGCTGGCGACCGCAGGAATCAGCGCCAGCCCCGCACGAAACACGAAGAAAGCGATGCCCGCGACCACCGCCATGTGATAGCCGGAAATCGCCAGCACATGCGCGAGGCTCGACACATACATCGCCTCGCTGATCGATGACGAAATCGCGCCGCGCTTGCCGGTGATCAACGCCGAGGCGATCGCGCCCTTGTCGCCCGGCACCGCGGCGCGGATGCGCGCGTCGATCGCGTCGCGGAGCGAACCGATCGCTGCGGCGGCGCGCAGCCACAGACCCGGCGGTTCGGGCGGCGCAGCTTCGCGGATCGCGCCCAGCACAAAACCGGTTGCCCCGATCCGCTGGAAATACAGATCGCGGGCGAAATCATAGCCGCCCGGCCGCAACGGCCCGAGCGGCGGGCTGAGACGCGCGCGCAATTCGACGAATGAGGCGACCTCCGGCGCCATCCCCTTGCGGACCGAGACGCGCACCCGTTCGAGCCTGGTGTCCAGTCTTGCGCCGCTGATGCGGTGGACGCGGATGACGATGCGGTCGGTGCGCTCGCGCTCTTCGCGCCGCTCGACAAAGCCCGACAGGCTCACATTGAAAGCGGGCGCCGTCAGAACCGGATGCGCGATCCGGGCCGCCTTCCAGGTTGCGAGCGTGAAGCCGAGCCCGAGCATCGTCGCGGCGAGCGTCAGCGCGAAAGCCAGAGGTTTTGCCCGTGCCGCGACGCATAGCACCGCCGCGATCGCCGTGACAGCCAGCCCGGCCCATAAATGCGGCTCACGATCCGCCGAAAAATACAGGATCACCCCGACGCCGAAGGCGACCGGCAGCCACGGCACCAGCCGCCCCGGTGCAACGTCGTGCGCGGTCCATCGTGCGAGCCGCGCGCCTGCGCCTTGCGCGAAGGGCGCGGCCGCTGCGTCAAGCCAGGGTGGCGCCGCGGAACGACCTCGGGCGCCAAGCGGCCAGGTGGACGTGCCCGCGCGCGCCGTTCCGCGGCCTGCGCGCGCCCGGCCTCCCGGATCGTCCTCACCCGTCATGCAGCCCCGCCCCCGGCACGCCACCGGAGGTTGAGCCTACATCAAATTCGAATCAGCCGCCTGCGCCAACCGCCTTGGCGTAGCTGTCGCGCAGCCCGATGGTGCGGTTGAAGACCGGACGGCCCGGCCTGGAATCGCGATCGCGGACGAAATAGCCCTGCCGTTCGAACTGCATGGGCTCCGCTGAATTGTCCGCGAGGATCGCAGGTTCGAGCTTCGCATCCGGCAGGATTTCGAGCGATTCCGGATTGAGATCGGCGACGAAATTGGCCGCATCCGGATCCGGCCGCACGAACAGCGGATTGTAGAGCCGCACTTCCGCGGGGACCGCATCCTGCGCCGAGACCCAGTGAATGGTCGCCTTGACCTTGCGGCCGTCGGGCGCGTTGCCGCCGCGGGTCGCCGGATCGTAAGTGCAGCGCAGCGCCACGACCTCGCCCGCCGCGTCCTTCACCACCTCGCGGCAGGTGATAAAAAACGCATAGCGCAGCCGCACTTCGCTGCCCGGCGACAGGCGGAAGAACTTCTTCGGCGGATTCTCCATGAAGTCGTCGCGCTCGATGAAAAGCTCGCGGCCGAACCGGATCGTGCGGCTGCCGGCGCTGGCATCGTCCGGATGGTTGGCGGCTTCGAGTTCTTCGCTCTGTCCGTCCGGATAATTCTCGATCACCACCTTGAGCGGGCGAAGCACCGCCATGCGGCGCAGCGCGGTCCTGTTCAGCGTCTCGCGGATCGAGAAGTCGAGCATCTGGATATCGACGATGCTGTTCGCCTTGGCGACGCCGATGCGCTTGACGAAATCGCGCAAGGCGGCCGGCGGCACGCCGCGGCGGCGCAAGCCGGCGAGCGTCGGCATCCGCGGATCGTCCCAGCCCGACACATGCTTGTCCTGCACCAGCCGGTTCAGCACGCGCTTGGACAGCACCGTATAGGTCAGGTTTAGCCGGGCAAATTCGTACTGGCGCGGGCGCGACGGCACCGGCAGGTTTTCGATGAACCAGTCATAGAGCGGCCGGTGATCCTCGAATTCCAGCGTGCAGATCGAGTGCGTGATGTGCTCGATCGCATCCGACTGGCCGTGCGCATAGTCATAGCTCGGATAGATTTTCCAGGCATCGCCCGTGCGCGGATGGGTGGCGTGCAGGATGCGGTACAGCACCGGGTCGCGCAGGTTGATATTGCCGGACGCCATGTCGATCTTGGCGCGCAGCACGCGGGCGCCGTTGGGGAATTCGCCGGCCCGCATGCGGCGAAACAGGTCGAGATTTTCCTCGACCGAGCGGTCGCGGAACGGCGAATTCCTGCCGGGTTCGGTCAGCGTGCCGCGGGCCGCGCGCATTTCATCCGGCGACTGGTCGTCGACATAGGCCTTGCCGTCCCGGATCAGACGCTCGGCCCATTCATAGAGCTGCTCGAAATAGTCGGAGGCGTGATAGAGATGCTCGCCCCAATCGTAGCCGAGCCAGCGCACATCGGCCTTGATCGCGTCGATATATTCCTGCTCCTCCTTGACCGGATTGGTGTCGTCGAAACGCAGGTGGCAGCGCCCGCCGAATTCCTGCGCGATGCCGAAATTCAGCGCGATCGACTTGGCGTGGCCGATATGCAGATAGCCGTTCGGTTCGGGGGGAAACCGCGTCACCACGCTCGTGTGCCGGCCCGAATCGAGATCGGCCTGCACGATGTCGCGGATGAAGTCGCGTCCCGCCTCCGAAGTCTCGTCCGCCGCCATCTTATCGTCTCTCTCGCGCGCATGCCGCAGCGCGCCTCTCTGCCAAATTCGGCCCGGCGCGCCAAGCGCCGCGTTGTTTTGCCCTTAGGCCGGCGCGTCCAGCGCGCATGCGCCGCCGCCCCGGACAGCGGCGAGGTTCGGCTAACCTTGCCCCGTCATTGCCGCAATGAGCGGCAAAGCGCTGTTTCGGAAGCCGCGCCCCCATGTTAGACGGGCAAAACCCTAACCGAACCATTCCCGCCGGATGACCGTCGTAACCCGCTTCGCCCCCTCGCCAACCGGTTTTCTGCATATCGGCGGGGCCCGCACCGCACTGTTCAATTGGCTCTATGCGCGCGGCCGCGGCGGCAAGATGCTGCTGCGGATCGAGGACACCGACCGCGAGCGCTCCACCGAGGCCGCGATCGAGGCCATCATCGACGGCCTCACCTGGCTCGGCATCGCCTGGGACGGCGATGTCGTCTACCAATATGCGCGGGCCGCCCGCCACCGCGAGGTGGCCGAACAGCTCCTGGCCACGGGCCGCGCCTATCGTTGCTATGCCAGCGCCGAGGAGCTTGCGCAGATGCGCGAAGCCGCACGCGCCAGGGGCAAGGCAAGGCTCTATGACGGGCGCTGGCGCGACCGCGACCCCGCAGACGCGCCCGAAGGCGTCAAGCCGGTGATCCGCCTGAAGTCGCCGCTCACCGGCGAGACCGTGATCGAGGATCAGGTCCAGGGCCGTGTGGTCTGGCAGAACGAGGATCTCGACGACCTCGTGCTGCTGCGCTCCGACGGCAACCCGACCTATATGCTCGCGGTCGTGGTCGACGATCACGACATGGGCGTCACCCATATCATTCGCGGCGACGACCACCTGACCAACGCCGCGCGCCAGACCCAGATCTATGAGGCGCTGGGCTGGCCGGTTCCGGTCATGGCGCATATCCCGCTGATCCACGGGCCGGACGGCTCGAAGCTGTCGAAGCGTCACGGTGCGCTCGGCGTCGATGCCTATCGGGCCCGCGGCTATCTGCCCGAGGCCTTGCGCAATTATCTGGTGCGGCTCGGCTGGAGCCATGGCGATCAGGAGATTTTCTCGACGCAGGAGATGATCGAGCTGTTCGACCTGCCGCAGATCGGCCGCTCGGCCGCGCGCTTCGACTTCGTGAAGCTTGAAAGCCTCAACGGCCATTACATGCGGCAAATGCCGGATGCGGACCTTCTTGCGCAATTCGAGCGCGCCCTGCCCTTCATTGAGGGCGGCGCGGAACTTGCCGCAAAGCTGGACGGGGCATTGCGCGGCCAGCTGCTGCGCGCCATGCCCGGCCTGAAGGAACGCGCCAAGACGCTGGTCGACCTGCTCGACCAGTCGCGCTTCATCTGGGCCGGCCGCCCGGTGTCGATGGAGGACAAGGCGAAAGCGCTGCTTACCCCCGAAGCGCGCCGTCTGCTCGACGGCCTTGTCCCGCATTTCGAGACGTTGCGGGATTGGTCGGCGCAATCCACCGAAGCCGCGGTGCGCGACTATGCCGATTCCGTGAATGTGAAACTGGGCAGCGTGGCGCAGCCGCTGCGCGCGGCGCTGACCGGCCGGGCCACATCGCCCGGTATTTTCGACGTGCTCGCAGTGCTCGGCCAGGCCGAAAGCATTGCGCGAATCCGCGATCAGGCGACCGCCGGCGGGTCGGCCGCAGCCTGAAACACCGGACTACCGTTGCCCATCTTGCAGCGCGGAAAGGGATGGGCTACGCCACCTGCGCTGGACCAATTCCCCGGGTCATGGGCTGAAGAGCCGGTCGGAATGCGACCGGCCCGTGGCGCTCAGAATCCGGATTTCTTGCAAGAGGACGCCGATGGACGCGAAAACGGCAAGCGCAAAAACCGCAAAGGTCACGGTCGGCGGCGACAGCCACGATTTCCCGGTCAAGACCGGCACCATCGGTCCCGACGTCATCGACATCTCGAAGCTTTATGGCGCCACCGGGATGTTCACCTACGATCCCGGCTTCACCTCGACCGCGAGCTGCGAATCCAAGATCACCTATATCGACGGCGACGAAGGCATCCTGCTGTATCGCGGCTATCCGATCGAGCAGCTCGCCGAGCACGGCGACTTTCTGGAGACCTGCTATCTCCTCCTGTTCGGCGAATTGCCGACGGCGACCCAGAAGGCGGATTTCGTCAAGCGCGTGACCAACCACACCATGGTGCACGAGCAGATGAGCCGCTTCTTCCAGGGCTTCCGCCGCGACGCGCATCCGATGGCGGTGATGGTCGGATCGGTCGGCGCGCTGTCGGCCTTCTATCACGACTCCACCGACATCTCCGATCCGTATCAGCGGCTCGTCGCCTCGATCCGCATGATCGCGAAGCTGCCGACGCTCGCCGCGATGGCCTACAAGTACACGATCGGCCAGCCCTTCATCTATCCGACCAATGCGCTCGATTATTCGTCGAACTTCCTGAAAATGTGCTTCGCGGTGCCGTGCGAGGAATACCGCGCCAATCCGGTGCTGGCGCGCGCCATGGACCGCATCTTCATCCTGCATGCGGACCACGAGCAGAACGCCTCGACCTCGACGGTGCGGCTCGCCGGCTCCTCGGGCGCCAATCCGTTCGCCTGCATTGCGGCCGGCGTCGCCTGCCTCTGGGGCCCCGCCCATGGCGGCGCCAACGAGGCCGCCCTGAAGATGCTGACCGAGATCGGCACCGTCGACCGCATTCCCGAATATGTGAAGCGCGCCAAGGACAAGAACGATCCGTTCCGCCTCATGGGCTTCGGCCACCGGGTCTACAAGAATTACGATCCGCGCGCCAAGATCATGCAGAAGACCTGCCACGAGGTTCTCGCCGAGGTCGGCCACCAGGACGACCCGCTTTTGCAGGTGGCGATGGAGCTCGAACGCATCGCGCTGCACGACGACTATTTCATCGAGAAGAAGCTCTATCCGAATATCGACTTCTATTCCGGCATCACGCTGAAGGCGATGGGCTTCCCGACCTCGATGTTCACCGTGCTGTTTGCGGTCGCCCGCACCGTCGGCTGGATCGCGCAATGGAAGGAAATGATCGAGGATCCGCAGCAGAAGATCGGCCGCCCGCGCCAGCTCTATACCGGCTCGCCGCGCCGCGATTACGTGCCGATCTCGACGCGCAAGGCCTGATTATTCGGGTTAGTCCCAGGTTTTTGAAAGGCCGGCTCTCGCAGCCGGCCTTTTGCTTTCTGGAATGGTGCTGTTTGCGTATAGATTCGCGTTCGCCGTGTGCAGCAGGCGGGGAGACGAACGATGATGCCGACACTCTCGCAATTGATCGTGTGGATTGCCGTGGGCCTGATCGGCGGCACGCTCGCAGGCTACGCCATCACCTGGCACAAGGCCGGTTTCGGGATCTGGCGCAATGCCGCGCTCGGCCTTGTCGGCGCGCTGGTCGGCGGCTTTCTGTTCCGGCTGTTGGGACTTTTCCCGAACCTCGACCGGATTTCGATTTCGCTGCGCGACGTGGTCGCGGCCTTCATCGGCTCGCTGATCGTCCTGCTCGCAATCTGGGCATGGGATAAATTCGGGAAGTAGGTCTCCGCACCGCCTTCAGCCGGCATACCGGCGATACGGTCCTGAGATCGCTGCACCGGGCCCGGAATCCAGGGCCGAGAACGGGTGCCGCGCCGAATTGCGCGCTTCCGCGCTCTTGACAAAATTCCTATTAGGATAGTATACGCAGTTATCACCTTGACAAAAGTAGATTGGTTTGTCTTAATGGAGTCAAGGAGATAGCCAAATGGCCGCGAACCTCACCAACCCGATCTTCACCGACGAAGCCAAGGCCCGCCAGCACCTTGAGAAGGTGCGCTGGCCGGATGGCCCGGTTTGCCCCCATTGCGGCAACCTCAAGCAAGATCGGATTGCCAAGGTCGAAGGCAAGAAGCAGTCGCACCGCGAAGGCCTCTACTACTGCAACGAATGCAAAGGGCAGTTCACTGTCACGGTCGGCACCGTGTTCGAGCGCTCCAAGCTGCCGCTGTCCAAGTGGTGGCTGGCGATGCACCTTATGGCCGCCAGCAAGAAGGGCATGTCCGCTCACCAAATGAGCCGCATGCTGGGCATCTCGTACAAGTCCACTTGGTTCATGCTTCACCGCATTCGTGAAGCGATGCGCGATGCCAACCCGTCCCCGATGGGGAACAATGGCGGGCCGGTGCAGGCCGACGAAACCTACTATGGCAACACGTCCAAGCGCGCGAAGGGATACAAGAAGGGCCTGCGCCACAAGTCCAGCGTTGTGGCGCTTGTCGAGCCGTCAACCGGCAAGGCCCGTGCCTTCAAGGTCGAAAGCGCAAATGCTGAGACGGTTGCGAAGATCGTCTACACCAACATCCGCCGCAAGGCGACGCTCGTTACCGACGAAGCGCCGGTCTACACGTTCATCGGCTCACAGTTTGCCGAACACCAAACCCTGATCCACACCGGACGCGAATACGTCAACAAGGATGGCTACACCACGAACAACGTCGAGAATTTCTTCGGCATCTTCAAGAAGGGCATGTCCGGCGTTTATCACTATTGCGGTGAGCAACACTTGCAACGCTACCTTGACGAATTTTCGTTCCGCTACAGCAACCGCTCTGGCCTTGGCGTTGATGATGTGATGCGCGCCGAATTGATCGCCAAGGGCGCGGACGGCAAGCGCCTCACCTATCGACGGCCTAATTAAGATTGTCTCGAAAAAGCAGGCCGCGCGCCGCTTTTTGGCATGGCGAAAGCGCCAATCCAGACCGTGATATTATCGGTGCCACACTGATTCGGTGGGGAACCGGGATAGCAGCCCGGCCCCCCGAAAGCGCCCTACGGTTCGAGCCGTACATAGGGACGCTTGTCTTTGCACGGCTCACACCCAGAAAGGGAGTTCGAGCCGTGACTGATTCAGACGAAATCAAGCAGCAGATCGCAGAGATGCGCGCGATGATAGCCTCGCAGGCAAACGAGATTGCGCATCTCAAAGCCAAATGGGACCGCTTCGAAAACGACATGATCCGTATGAGCAGAAATCCGAGCTTGGTCGTGCAGCAGGTTCAGCAACAGATGCGCGCTCATGGAATACGACTTCCGCTAATACAGCGCTGATCACTATACGCGCCGATTCGGCCTCTTAGCGTAGGAGGGCCGCAACGGAGACTACACATGGGTGAGATTAACGACCGCGAGCGCGCAACGATCAGTGCATTTCTCGATGCTATCAAGTCGCGCCTTAACGACGAAGATGGCAGGACGGTTATATCCAGCGTGATTGCCGATTTCGCACGAGGCAGTAGGAATAAGGCATTTGCCTATATGAACAAGGTTCTCCGCGGGACGGGAGATTAGCCCCGTCTACCTAGCCTTCTTCACTGCGGCCTTTCGTACCTTCATTTCCGAATGCTGCTTCGGCGGCATCGCTAGCATTTTGCGCATGATGTCGTCGCGGCGCTGATCGACTTGCGGTCCAGATTCCAAATCGGCTTCGACCTTTTCACGCTTTCGCTTTTGCAGCATCGGCGCTTTCTTCTTTTTTGGGGACACCATGACCGAACCCCTGTTGAGACAACTCCCGTTGGGAGAGTTTGGCCTACCCAGCGAATCCGACAGTGAGCTTATCAGCTATATCGTTGTGGGTCGTGCCGTGATCCACTGGGGCAGCCTGGAACAGAACTACAATTATCTCGTGGCCTATCTTTACCGGAAGTTCGGTGGGGCTATCCAGCCTCCGTTTGGGCTCAAACGAAAGATCGAATTCTGGAACCAGTGCTTTCAGCAGCAAGACAGTCTGTCCTACATGCGCGACCAAGCATTGAAGTTTTCCCGCGATCTTGTCGAGGCAAAGAATCAGCGGGATATTCTTCTGCATTTTGCATGGCAGTCGGACCGCAAAGACCCGCGTAAACCCCTTGTGGGACGCTCGATACGTTCGATTTCCGACGGGCACCAAAAGGAGGCTATGGACCTGCCCCTCCGGGCCATCAACGGCCTCGTGAACAAGACCAACAATCTCAATCTGAGGCTGATGGGCCTGACGTTCCAGCTGCTTGGGATATCGAAGCGGAAATGATCCGGTAGATTTTCACGACCTCATCGAGCGCGCGATAGGAACCGCTGCGCTCCCATTCGTGAATAACCTGTTCGGCCGCCAATAGAGCCGCCTCAGGCAAAACGAGCCCATCAATCTCGACAGTTTTTGCAACCGGATCGTCCGGCATGGCGTTCTCCTATTGAGCGCCACGCCATCCCCTTGATTTGACTCAGCAATTTCAGAGCCGGACTTTTGTCAAGGTGATAACTGCGATAGTATACCTAGCGTGTCCTGCTCGCGAGGGGCGTCTTCCGGAGACGTTCGCTGGACGGAGCAGGACGCGGCGCCCTGCGGGCCGGCTCTAACGTGGAGCCTGCTCCCGGGTGGCCCCGGGACTCCGCCCTGCCGGCACTAGGTTCTGTACCCATAAAGGGGATTCCCGAAGCGGGTGTAAAGTGATTCAACCTCCTGACGGAGGAGATCATGGCCCGTTTCGATCTCAGTGATGCGGAGTGGCGGATCATCGCGCCG
>NZ_JBKBVB010000220.1:0-2969 GCF_046289595.1 Pseudorhodoplanes sp. | reverse complement strand
ACGCCGACCATGCGGCGCGGCTGACGCGGCTGGGCTGCAGCAGCGCGGTGCCGGAGACCGTGGAAGCGAGCCTGCAACTCGGCGGACGCCTGCTGGAATCGCTCGACATTCCGCAGGACGTCGCGGTGCAACGGGTCGCGGAATTGCGATCCGAGGAAATGATACTGCTGAAAAAGGTCGGCCAGTCCTGACCTGACAGGTGAGGACCTGCCTGTCGGCGAGGCCGGACTTGGTCACCGTGGCCGCGGCTGCTCGCCCGTTCGCGCGAGCAACCGCGCGATCCTCTCAATGCGGTTGGTCCAGATTCCGAGCGGGAGTGACTTCGGCAGCCGGTCCAAATCTGCGGCGGAGTCGATGCCGGTGGAGAAGCTGCCGCCGTCGTAGTCTCCAAGAATAAATACGTCTGTATTTGCCGATTTCATGCGGGCCACAAACCTGTTCGGCCAGCCCCATAGCCAGGGCGCGATATTGAGCGGCACGAGCATTACGCGATCACGACAGGCTGCCGGTACTCGGCCGAACCAGCCGGTCGCAATGTAGCCAAGGAGGCAGTTCTTCAACGCACCGCTTGAGCCAACGCGAATATCAGGCAACTGCCGCTTGACTTCCTCCACGGGCTCGCTCGCGCCGTAGACTGTGAGTAGAGATCTTTGCTCTTTCGGTAGCAGCTTCAGCCGCGCAGCGAGTAGGTCGCCCTCGCTCCGATCCCGGCTCTTAATGTGAATAAAAAATGAGTTATCGGGAAAGGCTGCAAGGACCTCGTCCAAGGTCGGCATCAGACCGACTCCTTTGCCCCTGAGCGGGAAGGTCCTGCCGCCATCGGCGCTATAGCCATATCCGACATCGAGTGCTTTGAGGCCGCTGAGGCCGTTCATGCGCGTGACACCTTTGCCGTTGGTCCGGCAATCCAGTGTCCAGTCGTGAAATACGGCGAAATGTCCATCGGTGGTTGGGTGGATGTCGAATTCGACGATATCAGCGCCGGCATTGAAAGCTGCGCGCATCGACGGGAGTGTATTTTCGATCAAGTCATGTGAGGGCGGATGGATCATCGTCGCGGTGCACGAGTCGCCTTTCAATCCTTCTCGGTGGAAAATCTGATGGACACCGCGATGCGCCAGAAGGACGGGTTGTCCAGACCCCGCCGGGGCGAGCCAGCTTGCGTTGAAGAGGTAAACTGAGACGGTAATGAGAAGGAGGGCAACGAAGACGATACGCAGGCGCATGCACTATTCCTAGAAGGACGCCTGACTTTGCCTGGGATCGGGACAAAAAAAGGGCGAGGCACACCGCCACGCCCCTTTTTTTCTTACTTTTGGCGATCAGCCTTACGCCATCGCCTTCTTCAGGTTCTCGTCGATCTTGTCGAGAAAGCCGGTGGTCGAGAGCCACCGCTGCTCGGGGCCGACGAGGAGGGCCAGATCCTTGGTCATGAAGCCGGACTCGACCGTGTCGATGCAGACCTTCTCCAGCGTCGCCGCGAATTTCGCAAGTTGGGGATTGTCGTCGAGCTTGGCCCTGTGCGCGAGGCCGCGGGTCCAGGCGAAGATCGAGGCGATGGAATTGGTCGAAGTCTCGTTGCCTTTCTGATGTTCGCGATAGTGGCGCGTCACCGTGCCATGTGCGGCCTCGGCTTCCACCACCTTGCCGTCCGGGGTCATCAGCACGGACGTCATCAGGCCGAGCGAGCCGAAGCCCTGCGCCACCGTGTCCGACTGCACGTCGCCGTCGTAATTCTTGCACGCCCAGACATAGCCGCCCGACCATTTCAGCGCGGAGGCCACCATGTCGTCGATCAGACGGTGCTGATAGATGATTCCGCGCTTGTCGAACTCGGCCTTGAATTCCTTGTCGAAGATTTCCTGGAACAGCTCCATGAAACGGCCGTCATACTGTTTCAGGATGGTGTTCTTGGTCGACAGATAGACCGAGTAATTGCGCGACAGGCCGTAATTGAACGAGGCATAGGCAAAGTCGCGGATCGAGTCGTCGAGATTGTACATCGCCATGGTAACGCCGGAGCCGGGCGCCCTGAACACCTCCTTCTCGATCACCTGGCCGTCGTCGCCTTCGAATTTGATGGTCAGCTTGCCCTTGCCCGGAAACCGGAAGTCGGTGGCGCGATATTGATCGCCATAGGCATGGCGGCCGATGATGATCGGCTGGGTCCAGCCGGGAACGAGACGCGGCACATTCCTGCAGATGATCGGTTCGCGGAAGATGGTGCCGCCGAGGATGTTGCGGATGGTGCCGTTGGGCGAGCGCCACATTTCCTTGAGGCCGAATTCCTTCACCCGGCCTTCGTCCGGCGTGATGGTGGCGCATTTAACCGCAACGCCGACCTCCTTGGTCTTCAGCGCGGCGTCGATCGTGATCTGGTCGTTCGTCTCGTCGCGCTTCTGGATGCCGAGATCGAAATAGATCAGCTCGATATCGAGATAGGGATGAATCAGCTTGTCCTTGATGAACTGCCAGATGATGCGCGTCATTTCGTCGCCATCCATTTCGACGACGGGATTCGCAACCTTGATTTTCGTCATATCGGCAAGCCACCTGTTGAGAGCGCGCGGCCCCGGCAAGCCGCCGGCGACGTCCGGGGGCGGACGAAGCCACGCAGCCGGGAGCGAGCGAAGCAATCCGAAGCACGTATTAAATCACCACGACAGTTTATTCACAGAACTGTTATTGCGCGTAAATACGGCCTTCGTCGCGCTTGTCTGGAATTCGGGCGCAATCGCGATAGATACCGACGAAATGCGCTTCTCTTCGCTCCGGGGCACTGCAGGAGGAACCTGAATGGCCAGCGTCGTACTCTCTCGCCGAAACCTCCTGGTGGCCGGCGGCTCGGTGCTGATCGCCGGTGCGCCGGTCCTGACGCTGCCCGCGGGCGCGCAGGGGCTCGCGCCCACCCCCTCGATGCGGGGCGGCGCCAACAACTACATCAAGGGCGCGCCGATCGTCCCGCGGAT
>NZ_JBKBVB010000097.1:0-17472 GCF_046289595.1 Pseudorhodoplanes sp. | reverse complement strand
AGCCAGGCCTTCTGGCGCGGGCGCATCGCGGCTTTCTCTACATCGACGAGGTCAATCTCCTGGAGGATCACATCGTCGATCTGCTGCTCGATGTCGCCGCTTCGGGCGAGAATGTGGTCGAGCGCGAGGGCCTGAGCGTGCGCCATCCGGCACGCTTCGTGCTGATCGGCACCGGCAACCCGGAAGAGGGCGAATTGCGCCCGCAATTGCTCGACCGGTTCGGGCTATCGGTCGAGGTCCGCACGCCGACCGATCTCAAGACCCGCATCGAGGTGGTGCGCCGGCGCGACGAGTTCGACCGGTCGCCGGATGCGTTCATGACCGCCTTTGCCAAGCAGGACGATGCAGTCCGGCGCAAGCTGCAGGCCGCGCGCAAGCGCCTGCCGCAGGTCGCGGTCGCCGATCAGGCGCGCGAACGTGCGGCGCAGCTTTGCATGGCGCTTGGCACCGACGGCCTGCGCGGCGAACTCACATTGATCCGCGCAGCGCGCGCCATTGCGAGCCTCGACGGCAAGGACGGCGTCCGCGACGAGCACATCATGCAGGCCGCCCCGCTCGCTTTGCGCCACCGGCTGCGGCGCGATCCGCTGGACGAGGTCGGCTCGACGGTGCGGATCGAGCGCGCGCTGGACCAGATGTTTGCGGCATGACGGCGCCGCAGGCGAGCGCCTCATCGGATGCGGCGCTCGCCGCGTGTCTGTTCGCGGTCGATCCGCTGGCGCTTGGCGGCATGACGCTCCGTGCAGCGGCGGACGAACGCCGCGAGCGATTGCTTGCCGCAATCCGCGCGGCGCTGCCGCCCGGGATGCCGGTCCGGAAGATGCCGGCTTCCATCGACGACGAGCGCCTGCTCGGGGGGCTTGACCTTGCGGCGACTTTGCACTGCGGCAAGCCGGTGCTGACGCACGGTCTGCTTGCCCAAACCGATGGCGGCATCCTGATCGCGCCGTCCGCCGAGCGGATTGCGCCGCCGCTTGCGGCGCGGCTTTGCCACGCGCTCGATCGCGGCGAAGTCGCGATTGCGGATACTGGCCATGCCCATCCTGCGCCGTGCCGGATTGCCCTGATCCTGCTCGACGAGGGACGCGAATCCGATGAAGCCCCGCCCGGTTCGCTCGCCGACCGGCTCGCCCTGCCGGTTGCGGTGGCGGAACGATTTGGCGATGGGCTGCTGCCTTATGATGTGGAGACGATTGCAGCAGCGCGCGCCGTGCTGGCGCAGGTCGGCATTGACGCGGGTGTGATGGCGGCGCTGGCGCAGGGCGCGCTGGCGTGCGGCGTCGCCTCGCTGCGGGCGCTCGCATTTACCGTCAAGGTTGCGCGCATCCATGCGGCGCTGAACGGGCGCATGGCGGCGGTGGCCGAGGATGCCGCGGTGGCGGCGCGCCTGGTGCTGGCGCCGCGCGCGACCATGCTGCCGGCAAATCCGGAGGAGGACGAAACACCGCCGCCCGACAGCAAGGACGAGCGCGAGCCAGCCGAAACGGACACCGTCGCCGATTCGCTGCCGGCCGGGGAGATCGTTATCGAGGCGGTGCGTGCGGTAATCCCCGACGACCTGCTCGACCGGTTGGGCGAAATGTCGACCCGCCGGACCGGCAGTGCCGGCGGCGGCCGTGCGCCACAACGCAGTGCATCGCTGCGGCGTGGACGGCCCTGCGGAACACGCGCCGGAGATCTTACGCCCGGCGCGCGGCTCAACATAGTGGAGACACTGAAAGCCGCGGTGCCATGGCAAAAACTGCGGACCGGGCGATCGGCGGAAGCCGGATGCCGTCTCGCCATCCGCAAGGACGATTTCCGCATCCTGCGCTTCAAGCAGCAGAGCGAAAGCCTGACTATTTTTCTGGTGGATGCCTCCGGCTCCTCCGCGCTCAACCGTTTGGCGGAGGCCAAGGGCGCCGTCGAACTGCTGCTCGCGGACTGCTATGTGCGGCGCGACGAGGTGGCGGTGATCGCCTTTCGCGGCGAGAGCGCGCAATTGCTGCTGCCGCCGACCCGGTCGCCCGCGCGCGCCAAGCGCGAGCTTGCCGGGTTGCCGGCGGGAGGGGCGACCCCGCTGGCGAGTGCGCTCGATCAGGCGTGCCTGCTCGGGCAGGCCGCGATCCGGCGCGGCCGCACTCCGACCGTCGTGCTTCTTACCGACGGCCGTGCCAATATTGCGCGCGACGGCTTGCCGGGCCGCGAACGCGCCTTTGCCGATGCGCTTGCCGCCGCCCGCGCGATCCCTGCAGCGCGCATGACCGCGGTGCTGCTCGATATTGCACGGCAGCCCGATCCGGGGTCGCGCCGGCTGGCCGAGGAGATGCAGGCGCATTACATCCCGTTGCCGCGCGCCGATGCCGCGGCGATTTCTGGTGCGGTGAAGGCGGCTGCGAACGGTTTTGCCCGCCCGCGCGTTGCTGCGTCATGACAGACGCCGCAGCCTGTGCGAGGCTTCGGTCCTCGATCTTCCGGTGATGCGATGCCGATGGACTTGCCGAACGCGCTCGATGCCCCGCGGATCGAATTCTCCTCGCCTGCGGGGATGCTGAGCTATTACCGCTCCGATGCACCGGGCCCGGCGGCGGCGCCGCTGCTCTTGGTCCACAGCATCAATGCGGCGGGCACGGCCTATGAAATGAAGCCGATCTTTACGCATTTTGCGGCGAAGCGGCCGGTTTATGCGATCGATCTTCCGGGTTTCGGCTTTTCCGAGCGGTCAGACCGGCCTTACGATCCCCGGCTGATGACCGATGCGATCCATGCACTGGCCGAGCGCATCCACGCCGACCATGGCGACGCGCCGTTCGATGCGGTCGCGCTGTCGCTCGGCTGCGAATTTCTGGCGCGGGCGGCGTCCGAGCGGCCAGAGCGGTACCGGACCCTTGCATTGATCAGCCCGACCGGGCTCGACAAGGGCGCGCCCTACGACGATGCACCCGGCACCACGCGGGGCATGCCGTGGCTTTATGGTTTCTTTCGCAATCCGCTCTGGAGCCAGGCCATCTTCGACATGCTGACCTCCCGCCCCAGCATTCGCTATTTCCTGAAGAAGACCTATGGCCGTCCTGAGATCGACGAGGATCTGTTCGAATACGACTATCTCACGACGCATCAGCCGGGCGCGCGCCATGCACCCTTCCGGTTCGTCTCCGGCTATCTGTTCAGCCGTGACATTACCCGCATCTATCGGGCGCTCGGCATGCCGGTCCACGTGGTGCACGGCAATCGCGGCGACTTCGTCGACTATAGCGGGCTGAAGGAATTCGTCGGCCGGCCGAACTGGTCGATCGAGCGGATGCATACCGGCGCGCTGCCGCATTTCGAACAGCGCGACGCGTTCATCCGCGATTACGAGTCGTTTCTGACGCGCAATACCGCTGGACCGTGAGACGAGACGGGGAGGCCGGCCATGACAGACGAGACGAGGAGCGGCGACACGGCGCTTGAGGCGCTGATCTTCGATCTCGACGGCACCTTCGTCGATACCGACGAGCTGCATCGCCGGGCCTTCAATCAGGCCTTTCTCGAATTCGAACTCGGCTTCGAATGGAAGCCCGATTTGTACGAGAAGCTGCTCTCGGTCTCGGGCGGCGCCGACCGGATCCGGCACTATATCGATAGCTGTCCGTTCCCGCAGGAGCAGAAGCTCGCGCTTCATGCCGCGGTCCCGGCCGTCCATCGCGAGAAGACGCGCATCTATGGCGAGTTGCTTTCGGATAACGCCGTCAAGCTGCGTTCGGGCGTGCGGCGGCTCATGGCGGAGGCGCGAGAGGCTGGGCTGAAGATCGGTGTGGTGGCGACATCGGCATCGGCCAACATGCAGCCGCTGATCATGGCGGCGCTCGGGCGGGAGGCGGCGGCGCATATCATGGCCTTCGTGTCGGCCGATCGGGTGTCGCGCAAGAAGCCGGCGCCGGACCTCTATCTGTTGGCCGCTTCGATGCTCGGTGTTCCGCCCGCGCGGTGCGTCGCGCTCGAGGATTCGACCAATGGCGTGCTCGCCGCCAAAGCGGCCGGGATCTTCACCATCGCAACGCCCAGCCGCTGGACCCGTGCGCAGGATTTTTCGCGGGCCGATGTCTGTCTGAGTGAGCTTGGCGAGCCGGATGCGCCGCTGCCGGATGCCGATGCGGCCCGGATTGGCGGGGCGAGCTATGTCAGCCTGGATGTGGTGAAGACGCTGTTCGCGGCGCGCAATCCGAATATTGCATTGCAGCGCCCCGCAGCAGGCAGTTAGCCTGACCCGAAGTGTCAATTTAGAATGACATATCGAGTGTAAACCTTTATCATCTCCCGGTCGGGGCTGCCAATGAGGCGGCCTCGTGCAACGGGGAGGATCGCCTGCGGACCTTCCGGGTTTTGCCGGCGGTCATGGCTCATGCCGGACCTTGAACGCGACACGCGCCTGCTCGACCGGATCGATTTACCGGAACATCTACGCGCGTTGGGGGATCGCGATCTGCGCCGGGTCGCCGACGAATTGCGGGCGGAAACCATTGCCGCGGTTGCCGTCACCGGCGGGCATCTCGGTGCCGGCCTCGGCGTCGTCGAACTCACCGTCGCGCTTCATTATGTCTTCGATACCCCGAACGACCGGCTGATCTGGGACGTCGGCCATCAGGCCTATCCGCACAAGATCCTGACGGGGCGGCGGGATCGCATCCGCACCATTCGTCAGGGTGGTGGCCTGTCAGGATTCACCAAGCGCGCTGAGAGCGAATACGACCCGTTTGGTGCGGCGCATTCCTCGACCTCGATTTCCGCCGGGCTTGGCATGGCGGTCGCGCGCGACCTCAAGGGCGAGCGGCGCAATGTCGTTGCGGTGATCGGCGACGGCGCGATGTCGGCGGGCATGGCCTACGAGGCCATGAACAATGCCGGCGCGATGGACCAGCGGCTGATCGTCATTCTCAACGATAACGACATGTCGATCGCAGCGCCGGTCGGGGCGATGTCTGCGAGCCTCGCCCGCGCGATCTCCGGACGCACTTATCTGTCGGTGCGCGAGCGGCTGAAACGCATCTCCAAGGCGTTGCCGAAATATTTCGCCGGGCAGGCGGCGCGGACCGAGGCCTTTGCCCGCAATTTCTGGACCGGCGGCACGCTGTTCGAGGAACTCGGCTTCTATTATGTCGGCCCGATCGACGGCCACGATTTCGATCATCTGCTGCCGGTCTTGCGCAATGTGCGCGATGCGCCGAACGGACCGATCCTCGTTCATGTGGTGACGCAGAAAGGCAAGGGCTATGCGCCGGCCGAAGCCTCAGCCGACAAATATCACGGCGTCGTGCCGTTCGACATCGTCACCGGCAAACAGGCCAAGCCGAAAAGCAATGCGCCGTCCTACACCAAGGTGTTCGGCGAGAGCCTGGTCAAGGAAGCGCAGAAGGACGAGCGCATTGTCGGCATCACCGCGGCGATGCCCTCCGGCACCGGACTCGATATTTTCCAGAAAGCCTTTCCGCAGCGGTTCTTCGATGTCGGCATTGCCGAGCAGCATGCCGTGACCTTTGCCGCCGGCCTTGCGGCCGAAGGCATGAAGCCGTTTGCCGCGATCTATTCGACCTTCCTGCAACGCGCCTATGACCAGATCGTGCATGACGTTGCGATCCAGAAATTGCCGGTGCGCTTTGCCATCGACCGCGCCGGGCTCGTCGGCGCCGACGGCCCGACCCATGCCGGCTCGTTCGATCTCGCCTATCTCGGCTGCCTGCCCGGCTTTGTGATCATGGCGGCGGCGGACGAAGCCGAACTTGTGCATATGGTGGCGACGGCAGCGGCCCATGACGAAGGCCCCATCGCGTTTCGCTATCCGCGCGGCGATGGCGAGGGCGTGGACCTGCCCGAACAGGGCAGTCCGCTTGAAATCGGCCGCGGCCGCGTCGTCGCGGAAGGCAGCAGTGTTGCGTTACTCTCGCTCGGCACAAGGCTGGCCGAATGCCGCAAGGCGGCAGCGGCGCTGGCGCGGCTCGGCCTGTCGGCAACGATCGCCGATGCGCGTTTCTCAAAGCCGCTCGATACTGACCTTGTGCTGCGGCTCGCGCGCGAACACGAGGTTCTTGTCACCGTCGAAGAGGGCGCGATCGGCGGCTTCGGTTCGCAGGTGCTGCACTGCCTCGCACAACACGGCGTGCTCGATCGTGGCCTGAAGGTCCGCAGCATGGTGCTGCCCGACATTTTCATCGACCACGATTCGCCTGCGGCGATGTACGAAAAGGCGGGGCTCGGCGCCGGCGGCATCGTTGCGACGGTGCTCGACGCGCTCGGGCGCAGCGGCGCGGATCGCTCGCGGTTGCGCGCGTGAGAACGAAGGACGCATGGGGCGGCATCTGGAGTGGGAGCGCGACGCTCATGACTGGCCGAACCGCGAGGCGAGCTGTTTCGTCCAGGCGGCCGGGATGCGCTGGCATGTCCAGGTCATGGGGCAGGGGCCGGCGATCTTGCTTCTGCATGGCACCGGCGCCAGCACGCATTCGTTCGGTGCGCTGATGCGCCTTCTCGCGTCCGACTTCACGCTCATTGCGCCGGATCTTCCGGGGCAGGGCTTTACGCAGCAGCCGCCGCGCGAATTCCTGTCGCTGCCCGGCATGGCGCGCGCCATCGCGAGCCTGTTGCGTGCGCTCGACTTCAGACCGCAGATCGCGGCCGGACATTCTGCCGGGGCGGCGGTCGCGATCCAGATGACGCTGTCGCGGCTCATTGCGCCGCGCGCCATCGTCAGCCTGAACGGCGCATTGCTGCCGCTCGGCGGCGTGGCGGGACAGATATTTGCCCCGCTGGCAAAATTGTTCACCGCGATCCCGCTGGTGCCCGACCTGTTCGCGCGGCGCGCCCGCGATCCGCAAGCGATCGAGCGGATGATCGCGCAGACCGGATCGCGGCTCGATGCCAAGGGCGTCGACTTTTACCGCAGGCTCGCGAGCGATCCCGGTCATGTCGCGGCCGCGCTCGGCATGATGGCGCACTGGGATCTGCGCAGCTTTGCGTCCCTTCTGCCGCGGCTCAATGTGCCGCTCACCCTCGTCGTCGGCATGCAGGACCGCACCATCCCGCCGTCGCAGGCCGAGCAGGTGCACGAAATTCTGCCGCAGGCGAAGATCGTCAGACTCGAGGGCCTCGGCCATCTGGCGCATGAGGAGCGTCCCGATCTGTGCGCCGCCGCCATCCGCGAGGCGGGGCGCGAGGCCGGTATCGTTGCGGCGGGAGCGTCCTGACATGCTCGACGTCACCGGCTTTCGCGGATCGCTCGCATCGCGCCAGGACCGGCGCCCGCATGCCATCGTGATCGGTTCAGGCTTTGGCGGACTTGCCGCCGCGATCCGTCTCGGCGCGCGCGGCTATCGCGTCACGGTTCTGGAACGGCTCGATGCGCCCGGCGGCCGCGCGTCTGTGCATCGCCAGGACGGCTTCACCTTCGATGCCGGACCGACCATCGTCACCGCGCCGTTTCTGTTCGAAGAGCTGTGGCGGCTTTGCGGGCGCAACCTGTCCGACGACGTGGAGCTGCGGCCGGTCTCGCCGTTCTACCGCATCCGCTTTCACGACGGCGAAACCTTCGATTATTGCGGCGATCCGCAGGCGATGGAGCGCAAGGTGTCGCAGCTCGCGCCGGGCGATGTCGAGGGCTATCGGGCCTTCATGGCGCTGAGCGAGGCGACTTACCGCACCGGCTTCGAGCGGCTCGGTCATGTGCCGTTCGGCTCGGTCCTCGACATGATCCGCATCCTGCCCGATCTCCTCCGGCTGCAATGCTTCCGCAGCGTTCATGGCGAAGTCGCGCGCCATGTGCAGAGCGAAAAACTGCGGCAGGTGCTGAGCTTCCATCCGCTGCTGATCGGCGGCAATCCGTTCAGCGCCACGTCGGTCTATTGCCTCATCGCGTTTCTGGAACGCGCATACGGCGTGCATTTCGCCATGGGCGGAACCGGCACGCTGGTGACCGGCATGGTGCGGCTGATCGAGGGGCAGGGCGGTCGCGTGGTTTGCAATGCCGCGGTGCGCCGCATCGCGGTTGAGAATGGCGCGGCGGCGGGCGTCGAACTGGAGGACGGAGACTTTCTGCCCTCCGACATCGTGGTGTCGAACGCCGATTCCGCGTCGACCTATCGCCATCTGATCGATCCGCAATTCCGCCGACGCTGGACCGACCGCAAGATCGAGCGCGCGCGCTATTCGATGAGCCTGTTCGTCTGGTATTTCGGCACGAACCGGCAATATCGCGACGTGCAGCACCACACCATCCTTCTCGGTCCGCGCTATCGCGGCCTGCTGACGGACATCTTCCAGCGCAAAATTCTGGCCGACGACTTCTCGCTCTATCTGCACCGGCCGACCGCCACCGACCCTTCGCTCGCGCCGGACGGCTGCGACGCCTTCTACGTGCTGTCGCCGGTGCCGCATCTTGAGGCCGGGATCGACTGGCAGGTGCAGGCCGAGCCCTATCGCGCGCGAATTGCGCAATATCTGTCGCAGACGCTGCTGCCGGGGCTCGACGACGCCATCGTCACCTCGCGCATGACCACGCCCCTCGACTTCGAGAACCGGCTGTCGTCGTTCCGCGGCGCCGCGTTCGGGCTCGAGCCGGTGCTGACGCAGAGCGCCTGGTTCCGTCCGCACAACAAGAGCGAAGACATCGCCAATCTCTATCTCGTCGGCGCCGGCACCCATCCCGGAGCGGGGCTGCCCGGCGTTCTCACCTCTGCCCGCATTCTCGACACGGTGGTGCCCGATGCCATGGTTTTCGCCGAACGCTAGGCCGACGCGGCCGTCCGATCTGCAGATCTGCCGCGACCGGCTGCGCGGGGGATCGCGATCCTTCCATGCGGCCTCGCTGTTGCTGCCGGAGCGGTTCCGCATCCCGGCATCGGCGCTCTATGCCTTCTGCCGCGAGGCCGACGATCTGATCGATACCGCCGGCAAGGAAGGCGGCTATGCGGTGGCGCTGCTGCGCGAGCGGCTCAACCGCATTTATGCCGGTGCGCCGCAGAATCGCGCCGCCGATCGCGCCTTCGCTGCGGTGGTCGAGCGCTATGCGATCCCGCGCGCGTTGCCCGAGGCGCTGCTCGACGGATTTTTCTGGGACGCGGAGGGGCGCCGCTATCACAGCATCGCCGATCTCGAGGACTATGCGGCGCGGGTTGCGGGCTCGGTCGGCGTCATGATGGCGCTGTTGATGGGGCAGCGCGATCCTGCGATTCTCGGCCGCGCCGCGGCACTCGGCATTGCCATGCAGCTCACCAATATCTGCCGCGATGTCGGCGAGGATGCGCGCGCTGGCCGGGTTTATCTGCCGCTCGCCTGGCTGTGGAGGGCCGGAATCGATCCCGATGTGCTGATCGCGCGACCGGTCTATTCGCGGGAGCTTGGCGGCGTGATCCGCGCCGTGCTTGCGCACGCCGATACGCTGTATCGCTTTGCCGCGCCGGGCATCGCGGCCCTGCCTTTGTCCTGCCGTCCGGCAATGCACATTGCACGCATTCTCTATGCCGAGATCGGACGCGAGATCGAACGGCAGGATTTCGATTCGGTGTCGCAGCGCGCGGTGGTCTCGCCGCAGGGAAAGATCGCCGCATTGCTGCGGGCGGTGCCGGAGACGTTGTCATTGCCGCGCGCCAGCCATGCTGTGGCAAGTCCGGCAGCACAATTCCTGCTCGACGGCCTTCCCGCGGGCGCGGCCCGGCATGACGAAGCCGTGGCCTGGTATGACATCCGCAACCGCGCGATCTGGCTGATCGATCTGTTCGAGCGGCTGGAGCGGCGCGATCAGGTGCAGCGAGCAGGATAGAGCGCTTTATCCCCGCCGCGGCATGCGGAACGGCAGCATCATCTGCACGATGGGCGAAGCGAATCGATCCAGCGACAGGCTTTCATGCATGCCGCTGACCGGTTCGCCGCAAAGCCGCGCGCGCACCGCCGAACGTGCGTAGAACGGCGTGTCCTCGAGCGTGCGTATTGTCGCGTCCGATGCCGTCTCGGAGCGGACCATGCGCGCGATGCGCCATGCGGTTTTAGGCAGCGTGACGGGTGCGGGCGGCGTGAAGCGCTCGACTGCGCTGTTCACCCCGTAACGCAACGCGAGCGAAACCGGCGGGCCGTATCGCGGCTGCGTGTCGTAGAGAATGGCCGTGCCGTCGCGCAGCGTCATGCGGCTCCAGGTCCAGGAAGCAAAGTCGCGTTCCAGCGGCGCCGAGCCGCGATTGTGATCGACATAGCCATGCCCGCTCCAGGACACGTCCGGGTCGCTCATCGCAACGTCGATGCGGGCGGACGGCATGACCGGGCGCCAGATATGCCGGCCGGCCGGATCGATGGCGTAGCTTTCCGTGCCGAGAATATGCGGACGGATGCGCACGGTGCCGCGCAGCCGGTGCGGGATCGGCACGCAGCGCTCGTCGATTTCGATCGACAGCGACTCGCCGTCGAACGCCAAGTTGCTGTTGCCGACACGAAATTCCCTGTCCGAGCGGGAAACCTGGCTGCGACCGCGTTCGGTCATGGCCCAGCGCTTGGCCCGGCTTTTGCCGCGCGTCCCGTAGAGCACGACATTGACGGCGCAATGATCGAGCGGATCGGCCGGCCCGCGGCGGCGCGCCCGCGCATAATAGGGCGAAAACACGCTGCCGATGAACGCGATCACCGTGAGGCCGTAACGGCCGTCGTCGCTCAGGCCATCGACATACCACCAGGCATAGCCATCGGGCGCCACCGCGGCGTCGAAGCGCGATCCTCCATCAAGGCCCGTGCCGCCAGACGCCCCGACAGCGCCGCCATCGGCACGCCCGCTCCCGGATGCACCGAACCTCCCGCGAGATAAAGCCCCGGAATCTTGCTGCGCGATCCCGGACGCCGGAACGAGGCCATCCAGCCGTGCGACGCTTGACCATACAGCGCACCCCCCGTCGCCGGATAATCCCAGTCGAAATCCCGCGGCGTGGTCAGGCGCGACATTTCTGGCTGCATCGATATGGTCAGGCCGCAGCGTTGCAGATGTTCGAAGGTCCGGTCGCGGCATGAGGCAATCTCCAGATCGCCGGTCCGGTCGCCGGTCGGCGGTGCATTGACGAGAACGAGCAGGCGCTCCGGCCCGCCGTGATGCGGTTCGTCATCGATCCGGTCCTGCGCGCAGACATAGACCGTCGGCCCTTGCGGCAGCCGCGCACGGGTGAAGATATCGTCGAACTCGGCGCGATAATCGCGCGAGAAAAACACATTGTGCCGCGTCAGCGCAAAGCCTTGCGCCTGCGCAACCGCCGTCCAGGTCACGGCGGACAGCGAGCGGTGACGCCGCTCGATCTGCGGCACGGCATGGGTCACGGCTGCGCCGAGAAACCCGTCACCGATGGCGGCCGCATCGCCGTTGAACACAACCGCGTCCGCCGCCGCCCATTGATCTGTTTCCAGCGTCAGTCCCGAGACCCGCCCGTGCGCAACCGTGATGTCGCGCACGCCGCTGTTGTAGTGAAAGCGCACGCCGTGGCGTTCGGCGAGCGCGACAATCGCCTGCGCCAGACGGTGCATGCCACCGTCCACGCTCCACACGCCATCCTGTTCGGCATGCGCGATCAGCATGAGAGTCGCCGGCGCCTCGAACGGCGAAGAGCCGCAATAAGTGGCGTAACGGCCGAATAGTTGCCGCAACCGCGGATCGTGAAAATACTTGCCGAGCTCGTGCCACAACGTGGTGAAGGGCGAAATCTTCATCAGTTGCGGCAGGCCCGCGGCACCCGAAGCGGTGACAAGCCCAATCGGCGAAGGACGCTGCGCCTGCATGAAGCTGCGGTCGAGGGTCTGGAAGATTTGCCGGGCGCGTGCGCAGAAGTCGAGAAAGCGCCGTGCTTCCGCCGCGCCCGCGAAAGCGCCGATCCTGTCGGCGGAGGCGGCGATATCGGCGCACAGGTCCAGCCGCTCGGTTTCCGACCAGGCATGACGCGCGAGGATAGTCAGCGGGCGCAGCGCGACGTGATCGGAGAAGGCTTCGCCGGCGTCGGCGAACAGCGACTCGAACACCGAGCGCATGGTGAACACGGTCGGCCCGGCATCGACCGTCACGTCGCCGAATTGCGCCGGGCGCATCTTGCCGCCGGGCGCGGCACCGCGCTCGTAAACCGAAACCTCCAGGCCACGGCTGGCAAGGTCCAGCGCCGCGGCCAGTCCGCCGATGCCGGCGCCGATGACGGCCACGCGATCCATGATGCGCTTTCTGTTGCGCGCTTGAGCGCGACTGTAATTATAACTTGACATTTTTCAGTGACAACTAAAAATTACACACCGCAACAGGAGGATGGACCGCCATGGATGCCGTCAGCCGGATCGAAGCCGCCCTATCCTCCGCGTTGCAGCGTGCCGATGGCCCGCCCTGTCCGCCGAAGCTTCTGGCAGCGATGAACCACGCCGTGTTTCCGCGCGGCGCGCGGGTGCGGCCGAGGCTCTGTCTTGCGGTGGCGGCGGCCTGCGGCGAGGACAATCCGATTGTCGCCGAGACCGCGGCGGCCTCGATCGAGCTTCTGCATTGTGCCTCGCTCGTCCATGACGATCTTCCGTGTTTTGACGATGCCGATACGCGGCGCGGCATGCCGAGCGTGCATCGCGCCTTCGGCGAGCCGCTTGCGGTGCTCGCGGGCGACGCCTTGATTGTGCTCGCCTTCGAGAATTTCGTGCGGCTGTCCTTTACCCCGCAGCGCATGAGCGCGCTTCTGTCCGTGGTCGCGCGCGCGGTCGGTGCGCCGTCCGGCATCGTCGCAGGCCAGGCGTGGGAATGCGAGGAGGCGGTCGATCTTGCGCATTATCACCGCGCCAAGACCGGATCGCTGTTTGCCGCGGCAACCTGTTCGGGTGCCGCTGCGGCCGGCGTCGATGCGAGCGAATGGCGCGAGCTTGGCGAGGTGCTCGGCGAAGCCTATCAGGTCGCCGACGATCTGCGCGATGCGGCAGCCGACGCCGACGAGATCGGCAAGCCGACTGGGCGCGATTTCGTGCTCGGCCGGCCGAGCGCAACGCGCGCGCTCGGCATCGAGGGCGCGATGTCGCGTCTCGAAGCCCTGGTTGCGCGCGCCAACCAGGCCATCCCGCCATGCCGCGGCGCCGCCGATCTGCGCGCGCTCATCATGCTGGAGGCGAAGCGTCTCGTACCCAAGAGCCTCGCCCGGCACGCGGCGTGACCGCCAAGGCCAGAGCCGTTTCCAACGCCGTTCCGTCCGGCGCGGTGGCCGCTCTGTCGCTCCTCGACCGGCTGCGCGCGCAGCGTGACCGGTGGCTCGAAAACCCCGGTTTTCAGAGGCTTTGCAGCGCAATTCCGTTCACCCGGCGGATCGCCGGGCGCGAGCAGCGGGCGCTGTTCGATCTGTGCGCGGGCTTTGTCTATTCGCAGATTCTCGCAGCCTGCGTCGACCTGAGGCTGTTCGACATCCTGCGCGAGCGGCCTTTGCCGCTCACTGAACTCGCCGCGCGGATGGCGTTGTCCGAATCCGCAACACGTACGCTGTTGCACGCAGCCTGCTCGCTGCGGCTGGTCGAGCGGCGCAGCGGCGGCACGTATGGCCTTGGCATGCTGGGCGCTGCGATGAACGGCAATCCGGCGATTGCCGCGATGATCCGCCATCACGCCATGCTGTATCGCGACCTGCGCGATCCGGTGGCGCTGCTGCGCGGCGAGACGCAGACCGAGCTGTCGCAATACTGGGCCTATGCTGGCGGCGACCGCCGCGACGATCTCACCAATGGCGAGGTCGCGCGCTACAGCGAATTGATGGCGGCTTCGCAGGCGCTGATCGCCGACGATGTGCTCTCCGCCTATCCGTTTGCGCGGCATCGCTGCCTGCTCGATGTGGGCGGCGGCGAGGGTGCGTTCATTGCCGCCGCAGCGAAACGGCATCCGCAGCTGCGCTTCAAGCTGTTCGATCTGCCCGCAGTGGCGCGGCGTGCGGAGGCGCGCTTGCGCAGCGACGGATTTGCGAATCGCGCTGAGGTCTTCGGCGGCAGCTTTCTGTCCGATCCGTTGCCGCGCGGCGCGGATGTCGTCTCGCTGGTGCGCGTTCTTCACGATCACGACGATGACGCCGCGATACGGCTGCTCCGCTCTGTGCGCGACGTCCTGCCGGAGGACGGCGTCGTGGTGATCGCCGAACCATTCGCGCAAACTCGCGGCGCCGAATCGGTGGGCGCGTATTTCGACTTTTACCTGATGGCGATGGGGCAGGGCCGTCCCCGCGCCGCGCGCGAGGTGTGCGAGATGCTCGGCGCTGCCGGGTTCAGAGCAATGCGCCTGCGCAGGACGCGCAGGCCGCTGCTCACAGGTGTCGTCACAGCTTGCCGCTCAAACTGTAAATAAATATTGACATGCAGATCTGTAATTCTAGTATGACACTTCCAGTTTCCTCTGGCCGACTGGCCGGGAGTCCGCGGATGGACACGATTGCGGTCGTCCTGCATCAGCCCGAGCATCTTGCGCTCGGCCGTCTGGATTTGCTGCCGCCGTCCGACAGCGACGTGGTGGTCGATGTGGAATGGAGCGGCATCTCGACCGGGACCGAGCGGTTGCTCTGGTCCGGCCGCATGCCGGCCTTCCCTGGCATGGGCTATCCGCTGGTGCCGGGCTATGAGGCCGTGGGGCGGGTGACCTCGGCAGGGCCCGACACCAGACTTCGCGCCGGCCAGCGCGTCTTCGTTCCCGGTGCAAAATGCTTCAAGGATGTGCGCAGCCTGTTCGGCGGCGCCGCTTCCAGAATTGTCGTGCCCGGACAACGCGCCATCCCCGTCGATGAGCGATGGGGCGAGGCTGCCATTCTTCTGGCCCTTGCTGCGACCGCGCAACATGCGCTGGGCGCCGGGCCGCAACCCGATCTCATCGTCGGTCACGGCGTGCTTGGACGTCTCCTCGCCAGGCTCTGCCTCTTGGCCGGCGGTGAGACCCCAACGGTGTGGGAAGCGCGCGCCGACCGAAGGCGCGGCGCCGACGGCTATCGTGTGATCGCTCCCGATGAGGATTCGCGGAAGGACTATCGGGCGATCTACGATGTGAGCGGCGACGCCGCGCTCCTCGACACGCTGATCGCGCGGCTCGCGCCCGGCGGCGAGATCGTGCTGGCCGGCTTTTACAGTGCGCCGCTCAGCTTTGCATTTCCGCCCGCCTTCATGCGCGAAGCGCGCATCCGCATCGCCGCGGAATGGCGCGACGAGGATCTCGCCGAAGTCATGCAACTCATCGGTGACGGCTGCCTGTCGCTCGACGGGCTGATCTCGCATCGGCGCAATGCTGCGGATGCGCCTGACGCCTATCGCACCGCCTTCGAAGACGCCAGTTGCCTGAAAATGATCCTGGACTGGAGAGCCGCATGAACGCGCCAACCATGACCGCGCAGCTGCGGGCCGAAGCCGCAATTCCGGCGGATAAGGTTCACACTGGTCCCGTGACCAAGGAAACCCAGGTCATCGCCATCTACGGCAAGGGCGGCATCGGCAAGAGCTTCACGCTCTCGAATCTCTCCTACATGATGGCGCAGCAGGGCAAGCGCGTCCTCCTCATCGGCTGCGATCCGAAAAGCGATACGACGTCGCTTCTGTTCGGCGGACGCGCCTGTCCGACCATCATCGAAACCTCCTCGAAGAAAAAGCTCGCGGGCGAAGAGGTCGCGATCGGCGATGTCTGCTTCAAGCGCGACGGTGTGTTCGCGATGGAGCTCGGCGGACCCGAAGTCGGGCGCGGCTGCGGCGGACGCGGCATCATCCACGGCTTCGAGACGCTGGAGAAGCTCGGCTTCCATGAGTGGGGCTTCGACTATGTGCTGCTCGACTTCCTGGGCGACGTGGTGTGCGGCGGCTTCGGCCTGCCGATCGCGCGGGACATGTGCCAGAAGGTGATCGTGGTCGGCTCGAACGACCTGCAATCACTCTATGTCGCCAACAACGTCTGCTCGGCGGTGGAATATTTCCGCAAGCTCGGCGGCAATGTCGGCGTCGCCGGCATGGTGGTCAACAAGGACGATGGCACCGGCGAAGCCGCGGCCTTTGCGAAGGCTGCCGGCATTCCGGTGCTTGCGGCGATCCCCGCCGACGAAGACATCCGCCGCAAGAGCGCGAATTACGAAATCGTCGGCATGCCGGGCGGCCGCTGGGCGCCGCTGTTCGAAGAGCTTGCGACCAATGTCGCCGAGGCGCCGCCGGTCCGGCCGACCCCGCTGACGCAGGACGGCTTGCTTGGCCTGTTCGATAGTTCTGCGGTCGGCCGCGATGTGCGCCTTGAGCCAGCGACCGCAGCCGACATGTGCGGCGGCGTCCTTGTCGAGCGGCCTTCGCTCGAAGTCGTCTACGACACGGTTTGACGAGAGGTCTGGCAAACTGGAATGACCGCACTTCACCAGCTCGTGCAAGAGGCCAGGGCGACCGCCCAGGACGTCACGAAAGGCGTCACGAAGCACGTCGCGCAGGAGGTCGTCTACGACGCCGTTGCGCCGCTCGACGCCGCGCCGCGTCTTGCCGAACTGGTCGAAGCTGCCTCATCGGCAGCTTCACCCGGCGGTGCACCGCAAGCCGGCACCGGCTGTCATGCCGGAAAGCAAGAAATGCAACGTGCCGCCGCCGCGGCCGGCAAGAGTGAGGTCCTCGAGCGCTACGCCGCCGATTATCCGCAAGGTCCGCATGACCGGCCGCAGAGCATGTGCCCGGCCTTCGGCTCGCTGCGCGTCGGCCTGCGGATGCGGCGGACCGCGACGATTCTTTCCGGCTCGGCCTGCTGTGTCTATGGCCTGACCTTCACGTCGCACTTTTATGGCGCGCGGCGCAGCGTCGGTTACGTGCCGTTCAACTCGGAGACGCTGGTCACCGGCAAGCTGTTCGAGGATATTCGCGACGCGGTCTATGCGGTTGCGAAGCCGGAGGACTTCGACGCCGTCGTCATCACCAATCTGTGCGTGCCGACTGCGTCCGGCGTACCGCTGCAGCTTCTGCCGAAAGAGATCAACGGTGTGCGCATCGTCGGCATCGACGTGCCGGGGTTTGGCGTGCCGACCCATGCCGAGGCCAAGGACGTGCTCGCCGGCGCAATGCTGAAATATGCGCGGGAGGAAGTCGAGCAGGGCCCGGTACAGGCGCCGCGGACCGGACGCAGCGGCCGGCCGACAGTGACCTTGCTCGGTGAGATGTTTCCCGCCGACCCGGTCGGCATCGGCATGATGCTGGAGCCGATGGGGCTTGCCGCCGGACCCGTGGTGCCGACGCGCGAATGGCGCGAGCTTTATGCCGCGCTCGACGGCGTGGCGGTGGCCGCGATTCATCCGTTCTACACCGCGGCGATCCGCGAGTTCGAGATTGCGGGCCGGCCGGTGATCGGCTCCGCCCCCGTCGGTCACGACGGCACGGCGGCCTGGCTGGACGCGGTGGGTGCTGCCTGCAACATGTCGGCCGGCCTGATTGGCAAAGCGAAAGATCGCGTCTTGGAGGGGGGCCGGGGCACGGCCGCCCACACCCAAGTCAGGGGCCAACTCACACTCACCA
>NZ_JBKBVB010000096.1:0-17518 GCF_046289595.1 Pseudorhodoplanes sp. | reverse complement strand
GCGAGCAGCACGGGCCGAAGGGGCTCGCCGGCTTCGGCTCGGCGAAATGTTCGAACGAAGAGGCCTATCTGTTCCAGAAGCTGGTCCGCACCGGCTTCGGCACCAACAACGTCGATCACTGTACGCGGCTCTGCCATGCGTCGTCGGTCGCGGCTCTGCTTGAGGGCGTTGGCTCAGCGGCAGTGTCGGCGACCTTCAATGAGGTGAAGAATTCCGATGTCATCATCGTGATCGGCGCCAACCCGACCGAAAATCATCCGGTCGCGGCGACCTATTTCAAGCAGGCGGCCAAGCGCGGCGCGAAACTGATCGTGATGGACCCGCGGGGGCAGGCGCTGAAGCGCCATGCCTGGCGCATGATGCAGTTCAAGAATGGCGCCGATGTTGCAATGCTCAACGCGATGCTCAATGTCATCGTGACGGAGAATCTCTACGACAGGCAATATGTGCAGACCTATACTGAAGGCTTCGAGGCCTTCGCCGAGCACATCAAGGACTTCACGCCGGAGGAGATGGCGCCGATCTGCGGCATCGACGCCGATACGCTGCGCGAAGTGGCGCGCACCTTCGCGCGCGCCGAAAGCGCCATTATTTTCTGGGGCATGGGCGTGTCGCAGCACACCCACGGCACCGACAATGCACGCTGCCTGATCGCGCTGTCGCTGATCACCGGCCAGATCGGCCGTCCCGGCACCGGGCTGCATCCGCTGCGCGGCCAGAACAACGTGCAGGGCGCCTCCGACGCCGGCCTGATCCCGATGTTCTTCCCGGACTACAAGTCGGTGGAAAATCCGGAGATTCGCGCCGACGCCGAGAAGAAATGGGGCGTGCAGCTCGATCCGAAGCGCGGGCTCACGGTGGTCGAGATCATGGACGCGATCCATGCCGGCACCATCAAGGGCATGTACATCATGGGGGAAAATCCCGCGATGTCGGACCCGGACCTCAACCACGCCCGCGAGGCGCTGGCGCATCTGGACCATCTCGTGGTGCAGGACATCTTCCTCACCGAGACTGCGGTTTATGCCGATGTGGTGCTGCCGTCGTCGGCCTGGCCGGAAAAAGACGGCACCGTCACCAACACCAATCGCCAGGTGCAGATGGGCCGCAAGGCGCTGCCGCTGCCGGGCGACGCACGCGAGGACTGGTGGATCACCGTCGAGATCGCCAAGCGCATGGGTCTGAACTGGACCTACACACATCCGCGCGATGTCTATCCGGAAATGGCCTCGATGATGCCCGCGCTCGACAATATCTCCTGGGAGCGCGTGGAGCGCGAGGATGCTGTCACCTATCCGTCCGATGCTCCGGACAAGCCGGGCCGCGACGTGGTGTTCGACAAGGGCTTCCCGCGTCCGGGCGGCTTCGGCAAGCTGGTGGCGGCCAAACTCACCCCGCCTGACGAGACGCCGGATCACGAATATCCGTTCATCCTCTCGACCGGCCGGCAGCTCGAGCACTGGCATACCGGTTCGATGACGCGGCGGGCGACCGTGCTTGATGCGCTGGAGCCGACCGCGGTCGCGCAGGTCTCGCGCGGCACCATTGCCAAGCTCGGCATCCGTCCGGGCGACATGATCCGCGTCTCGACGCGGCGCGGCTCTGTCGACCTGCAATCGCGGCAGGACGATGCGGTGCCGGACGGCGTCGTCTTCATCCCCTTCGCCTATGTGGAAGCGGCGGCGAACCTCCTCACCAATCCCGCGCTCGATCCGTTCGGGAAAATCCCCGAATTCAAATATTGCGCGGCCAAGGTGGAAGCGATCCCGCTGCAGGAGGCGGCGGAGTAGTCTGTCATCCGGGGCGCGAGCCAAGCGCGCGAACCCGGAAGCCATAACCGCCACGGGGCCTATGGATACCGGGTCCGGCCGCGTTGCGGCCGTCCCGGAATGACTCATCCGCGATTGGCGGTATGCTATCGTCCGTATTCCCGCCTTCGGGTCGCTCCATGACCGTCCCATCCGGCAAACCTGCCGGCGCTCCCGCATCGTCCGGTTCGCAAGCCGGCCAGATCGGTCTGGTCGCAGCCGTGTCGATCGGCATTGGCGGCATGGTCGGTGCCGGAATTTTCTCGATCCTCGGCGTGGTGGCGCAGGCCGCGGGCAACATGATGTGGCTGGCCTTCCTGATCGGCGGCGTGGTCGCGCTGCTCTCGGCCTATTCCTACGCCAAGCTCGGCGCGGTGTTTCCCTCGGCCGGCGGCGCGGTGCATTTTCTCGTCAAGGGTTTTGGCGACGGCGTGTTTACCGGCGGGCTCAATTTGTTCATGTGGGCCGCCTATATCATCTCGCTCGCCCTCTACGCAGCGGCCTTCGGCAGCTACGCCGCGACCTTTGTGACCACGAGACCCGATCCTGTGCTGGTCAAGTCGCTCGCCATCGGGGCCGTGCTGGCGCTGACGCTGCTCAACGCGTTCGGCGCCCGTATCATGGGCCGCGGCGAGACGCTGATCGTGGCGATCAAGGTCGCCATTCTGGTGGTGTTTGCTGCCGCCGGCCTGTTCTTCATCGAGCCGGCGAATTTCTCCCCGGCTCTGTCGCCGGAAGCCGCATTCATTCTGGTCGGCGCCGGTATTCTGTTCATCGGCTATGAGGGCTTCGACCTCATTACCAATGCCGCTTCGGACATGCGCAATCCGCGGGTTCTCTTGCCGCGCGCGCTCTACACCGCCGTGATCCTGGTGATCGTGCTCTATCTTGTGGTCTCAATCACGGTGACCGGAAATCTCTCAAGCGCGCAGGTCGAAGAGGCGCGGGATTATGCGCTCGCCGAAGCCGCAAGGCCGTTTCTCGGCGAGACCGGTTTCCGGTTGATCGCGATCGCCGCGCTGTTCTCGACCGCATCCGCAATCAATGCCACGCTCTTCGGCTCGGCCAATGTCTGCTACATGATCGCGCGTGACGGCGAATTGCCGGTGGGTCTGTCGCGCACCGAGTGGAAACAGGCGACCGGCGGCCTCCTCGTCACCGCCGCGGCGGTGATCGTAATGACGCTTTTGTTCGATCTGTCCGGCATCGCGATGATGGGCAGCGCCGCATTCCTTCTCGTCTATGCGGCGGTGAATGCCGGGCATTTGCGTGTTTTGAAAGACACCGCTGCGAACGTCATCATCGTCTGGCTGTCGCTGCTGACCTGCCTCTCGATGTTCGCAATCCTGTCGGTTTATACGTGGCAGCACCAGCCTGCGGCGATCGCGGCGCTGGTACTGATCGCCGCCGCGTCCTTTGCCGCGGAGTTTGTGTATCGCCGCTGGACCGGCCGGACGATCCGGACGCAGACGCTGTCGCGTTGAGACGGCACTCACTCCGCTGCCGTCTCCGGTGACCGCATTGCCGACTGAAACCGGTCGCGGAACCGGCGCGGCGAGAGTCCGATGGCGCGGCTGAAGACCCGGCTGAAATAGGCCGGGTCGTCGAAGCCGAGCGCGTAGGAAATCGTCGATACCGGCAAGTCGGTATAAACCAGATTTCGGCGCGCTTCGCGCATGAGCCGTTCCGCGATCAGCCCGCCTGCGGAGCTGCCGCGTCCCGCACGCGCCAGCCGGCTGAGATGCGTCGGCGAGATCGCGAGTGCGCTGGCGTAATCCGACACGCTCCAGTGGCGCCGGTAGTTCTCCTCCAGCAGCGCCTCGAAGCGGCGCAGCAAGGTGGCGTCGCCGCCGTGGGAGAGTTCGTTTTGCTCCGCCAGCCCGCGCGCGACAAGGCCGAGCAATGTCGCGCAGAGCGATCGCAGCATATGTGCACGGCCAAAGCCGCGGCCGGAGAACTCCTCAAAAATATCGGCGACGCTCGTCCGGATCGATGGGATCGATCTCAGAAGCGCCGCGCTCCGCAACGCACGCGCCAGCCCTTCGCCGGGCACCACCATCTGGTCGATCATCTCGCTCGCCAGCGTGACGACATACCCTTCCGTTCCGCGTTCGAACGCATAACCGTGAACCGCGCCCGCGGGCATATTGACGACATCGCCCTTGCGCAGGCGCAGCGCGCGGTCTTCGATGAGCGCGCGTCCGCCGCCGCGCGAGACCAAGAGGATTTGATGCAGGCTGATGTGCCGGTGCGGCGCGAAGGTCCAGTCATGCAGGCGGGAGCGTGCGGAAATGGTTTCGCAATGCACGATGTCCGGCAGGCCGGCGACCTCGCCGAACAGGTTGTAGTTGCGGATTTCCAAAGCTGCGGCCATGTTCGAATTGTACAAGTTTTTGCCCGATCGATCCATTGGCTGCGCGACCGGGAGCATATAGTCGTCCGGTCGAGGAAGCGACAGGAGACGCGAAAATGCGCACGCAGGTCTGCATTATCGGCGGCGGTCCGTCCGGGCTGATGTTGTCGCAGCTTTTGCACGTGCGCGGAATCCAGTCCGTGCTGCTGGAAAAGCATACCCGCGACTACGTCTTGAGCCGGATCCGGGCGGGCGTGATCGAGCATGGCTTCGCCAAACTGATGCGCGAGGCGCAATGCGGCGAGCGCATGGACCGCGAAGGCGAAGTCCATGACGGCTTCTACATCGCCTCGAACGACAAGCTGCACCGGATCGACTTGCACAAGTATTCCGGCGGCGATTCCGTCATCGTCTATGGCCAGACCGAATTGACCCGCGACCTCTACGAGGCGCGCGACCGCATGGGCGGCGTCGTTGTGCACGAGGCCGAGGATGTCGCGCTGCACGATCTGACGATGGATCGCCCCTCCGTCACCTATCGTAAGGATGGCGCCGGGCACCGGGTCGAATGCGACTTCGTCATCGGCGCCGACGGCTTTCACGGCGTCAGCCGCAAGGCGATCCCCGCAAATCTGCTGCGAGAATATGAACGGGTCTATCCGTTCGGCTGGCTCGGCATTCTGTCGCGGACCAAGCCGGTCTCGCCGGAGCTGATCTACAGCCGCCACGAACGCGGCTTCGCGCTGTGCTCGCTGCGCTCCCAGGTGCTGAGCCGCTATTACATCCAGGTGCCGCTGACCGATACGGTCGAGGACTGGCCGGACGACGCATTCTGGGCGGAGCTGAAGCGGCGGCTTCCGGACGAGGTCGCGGCGCGCCTGATCACCGGCCCGTCAATCGAAAAAAGCATCGCCGCGCTCAGAAGCTTCGTTGCTGAGCCGATGCAATACGGGCGGCTCTACCTCGCGGGAGATGCCGCGCATATCGTGCCGCCGACCGGCGCGCGGGGCCTGAACACAGCCGCGTCCGATATCTATTATCTCTATCACGCCCTGGTCGATCACTACGCAAAGGGCGACGATGCCGGTCTTCAGACCTATTCGGATAGGGCGCTGGCACGGGTCTGGAAGGCCCAGCGCTTCTCGTGGTGGATGACGTCGCTGCTGCACCGGTTTCCCGAGAGCTCGGCCTATGATGGCAAGCTGCAGCAGGTCGAACTCGATTATCTGCTGTCGTCCGAGAAGGCCTTGGGATCGCTTGCGGAAAATTATGTCGGCCTGCCGTACTGACCGGCCGGCGCCGGCTTACGCCTTTTCCTTGAAATACGGCTCGACGCTGCCTTTGAGCTTGATCGTCAGCGGCTTGCCGTGGCGATCCTTGGCGTTGCCGGCGGCGACGCGGATCCAGCCCTCACTGACGCAATATTCCTCGACATTGGTCTTTTCCTTGCCGGCAAAGCGGATGCCGATATCCCGCTGCAGCAGCTCCTCGTTGTAATAGGGGCTGTCGGGATCGGTGGAGAGGCGGTCGGGGAGGGGCGTGTCGGACATGATGGGATCGCATTAAACCGCGGCCGGCTCTCAGTCCAGCGTGAAAGCCTCGTGCACCGCGCTCTGGACCGAGCCGCCCATGATCGGGCCGCCGCCGGCGACGTAGATATAGTCGCCGATCGCCACCGCGCCGAGGCCGTGCCGCGGGGTCGGCATGGGGGCGTAGGATTCCCAGGCGTCTTTTTCAAGGTCATAGGCCTCGTTCTGGCCAAACACGCGGTTGGTGCCTTCGCCGCCCATGACGAAAATCTTGCCGCGATGGAGCACCGCGCCATGGCCCGAACGCGCCGTCGGCAAGGGTGCGCGCGGCTCCCATTTGTCGGTCTTGGGATCGTAGACGTGGTGCAGATTTGAGTTGGTATGGAACGAATCCACGCGGCCGCCGATCAGATGAATCTTGCCGTTGACTGCAAGCGTGCCGGTATGGTCGCGGCCGGTCGGCATCGGGGCCCGCGTCGCCCATTGGTCGATGCGCGGGTCGTAGACGAGGTGCCAGTCTACCGATTTCTTGGTGGGAAAGGTGTCGCCGATCGCCCCGCCGATCGCATGCAGCAGCCCGTTGACCGTGGCGCAGCCGATCGCGGCGAACGGTTTCGGCAACGGCGCGATCGGGCGCCAGCTCTCGCCGTCCAGAACGAAACAGAGATTGTCGGGCTTGCGGTTCTGCTCGACGAAGCCGCCGATGGCGTAGAGCTTGCCGTTGAGCACCGCGACCCCGACATGGTTGGCGCCGCGCGGCAGGAACGGCGCGTCGAACCACAGGTCTGTGGCCGGGTCATAGACATGATGATAGGGGCGGTCGACCCTCTGCTCGCCATAGCCGCCGATCAGATGCATCCGGTCGTTGAGGGTGGTGGCCCAGGCCATCTCGCTGCGCGGCAGCGGCAGCGGCGCCTTCGTCACCCACCGGCCCTGCTTGGCGGCGGGCGGAGCCGGCGAATCGAAGACATGCTGCAGCTTCATGGTCTCGAGCGGCGGCGTCTTGATCTTGGGGTCGGTCAGATGGGAGTAAACTGGATCGTGGCCCGGATGGTGCTGCGCAATGGCTTGCCTGAGCACAGCCGGTGCCGCCAGGCCCGCGCCGAGCCCCGCCAAGATCGTCCGCCTGGTCAACATGTCCGTCCCCGCAAAAGTTTCGTCCGCCAAATTCCGGCTAGCTTGGCTTGGCGGCGGCACTATGACATGAAGCCCCGGACGCAATGCAAGAGGCGGTTTGGAACCTCCCGATGACCCTTCGAGCCCAAGAAGACGCCATTTTTCCGGGCGCGATCGGCGCTGTCCGGCACGACTGGAGCCGCGGTGAAATTCGCCACTTATTCGCGCTGCCGTTCCCCGACCTGATGTTCCAGGCCCAGACCGTTCACCGCGCCAATTTCGATCCGGCCGAGGTGCAGGTTTCGACGCTGCTGTCGATCAAGACCGGCGGCTGCCCGGAGGACTGCGCCTATTGTCCGCAAAGCGCCAAATACGACACCGGCGTCAAGGCCGAGAAGCTGATGAGCCTCGATAAGGTGCTGGCCGAGGCGCAGGCGGCCAAGGAGGCTGGCGCCAGCCGCTTCTGCATGGGCGCGGCCTGGCGCGAGCCCAAGGACCGCGACCTCGACAAGGTCTGCGCCATGATCGAGGGCGTGCGCGCAATTGGGCTCGAGACCTGCGTCACGCTCGGCATGCTGACCGGCCAACAGGCGAAGCGGCTGAAGGCGTCCGGCCTCGACTATTACAACCACAATCTCGACACCTCGCCGGAATTCTACGGCGAGATCATCACCACGCGGACGTATCAGGAGCGCCTGGATACGCTCGCCCATGTGCGCGACGCCGGTATCCATGTCTGCTGCGGCGGCATTGTCGGCATGGGCGAGAGCGCAGACGATCGCGCCGGCATGATCCATGCGCTGGCAACCCTCCCGGTGCATCCGGAAAGCGTGCCGATCAATCTCCTGGTCAAGGTCGAGGGCACGCCGCTCTCGGATGGCGTGAGGCAGACCGCGATCGATCCGATGGATTTCGTGCGCACCATCGCGGTCGCGCGGGTCACCATGCCGCGCTCGATGGTGCGGCTCTCCGCCGGGCGCGAGGATATGACCGACGAGCTGCAGGCGCTGTGTTTCCTCGCCGGCGCCAATTCGATTTTTTACGGACCGAAGCTGCTCACCACGCCGAACCCCGCGGCTGACCGCGACCGGCAATTGATGGATCGCCTCGGCCTGCGCGCCATGCCGGTGTGAGCGCCATGCTCGATCAGCGCGACTGGTACACGACCGGCCTCGACCATATCTGGCTGCCCTATGCGCAGATGAAGACCGCGCCCGCGCCGCTGCCGGTGGTGCGTACGCAAGGCACCCGCATTCATCTGGCGGACGGCCGCGAACTGGTCGACGGCATCGCATCGTGGTGGACCGCCTGCCACGGCTACAATCATCCGCATATCCGCGATGCCGTGCAGCGGCAGCTCGAGGTCATGCCGCATGTGATGTTCGGCGGCATCGTTCACGAGCAGCCGCTGACGCTGGCGCGCCGGCTGTCCGAGATGTTGCCGGGCGATCTCGACCGCGTGTTCTTCACCGATTCCGGTTCGGTCTCGGTCGAGGTCGCAATGAAGATGGCGGTCCAGTACTGGCTCAATGTCGGCGAAAAGCAGCGCGACACTTTCGTCTGCTTCCGCGGCGGCTATCACGGCGACACGCTCGGCACCATGGCGGTCTCGGATTTCGAAACCGGCATCCATCAGAAATTCGGCGGCATCCTGCATCGGCATCACTGCGTCGCGCTGCCGGAAAGCCCCGAGACCGACGCGGCGCTGGTCGCGCTCATTGGGCAGCATGCCGACCGGATAGCCGGGATCATCGTTGAGCCATTGGTGCAGGGCGCCGGCGGCATGCGCTTTCACTGTCCGAAGGTGCTGTGGCGGCTGCGGGAGATTGCGGATTCCTATGGCGCGCTGCTGATCCTCGACGAGATTTTCACCGGCTTTGGCCGCACCGGCACGATGTTTGCGTGCGAGGCGGCCGGAATCGTGCCGGATATCGTGACCCTGTCCAAGGCGCTGACCGGCGGCACCCTGCCTCTCGCGGCAACCGTCGCGCGCCGCCGCATTTTCGAGAGCTTCTGGTCGGACGACCCGATGGCCGCGCTGATGCACGGCCCGACCTATATGGCCAACGCGCTCGCCTGTGCCGCCGCCAACGCATCGCTCGATTTGTTCGAGGACGGCGAGCGGCTACGTCATGTCGGACGGATCGAGCAATGGCTGGCTGCGGGGCTCTCGTCCTGCCGCGATCTGCCGGGCGTGGTCGATGTACGGACCCGCGGCGCCATCGGCGTGGTCGAACTGCAACGAATCGACGATTTGAATGCTTTGCGCAGCGCTTTTGTCGAGAAGGCCGCGTTCATCCGCCCGCTCGGCAATGCAATCTATCTCGCCCCGGCGCTGACCATCGGCGAGGAGGATGTGGCGTTTCTCACGGGGGTGATCGGCGAGGTGTTGCGCGAACGGCGTTAACCCCGCAATCGTCCCGCGAAACCGCGGCCCCATAATTTCCTATCTGGAACATGAGCTGCCGCTTTCCCGGGCCGGACGACCCGCCTAAACCAGCCCGCATGCCTTCGCGATCTGGGCGAAAGCCGGATGGTCCGCGCCGGGCTCGAGCCGCGGCAGTGCGATCACTTCCACAGCCGGCAAAAAGCGCGAGATGGTCGCGACCGTTTCGTAAAGCGGCACATGGCTGCCTTCGCTCTCGCTCACCACAATCGCGCGAAGATCGCATTCTTCCTGGTCCAGAACTTCGGCCGCCGTCAGCGTATGGCTGATGCTGCCCAGATAGCTGCCGGCGACCAGCAGCACTGGCAATTGCAGTTCCGTGATCCAGTCCAGAACCGTATTGGTCTGATCGATCGGCACCATGACGCCGCCGACGCCTTCGATCAGCAGCGAGCCGTCGGCCTCGTCGAGCGCGGTCTCGCAAAACGATACCAGAAGGTCGAAGTCGATCTCCTTGCCCTCATGGCGCGCCGCCATGTCGGGAGACAGCGGCAGCGAGAAGCGCCACGGCGAAATGTCCTCAATCTCCTCCTCGGTCAGCGGCAGGCCGAGAGCGCGCAGCAACATCCCGGAATCGCTGTCGCCGGCGCGATCGGGATCGAAGCCGCTGATGATTGGCTTGATTGCGTCGATCTCCTCGCCCTTGGCCCGCAGATAGCGGATCAGGCCGGCGCCGACGAAGGTCTTGCCGACATCGGTGCCGCTTGCGGTAATGAACAGGGAGGCCATGGACTCAGGATCCTTCGTCAGCTCAGAATCCGGCTGCGCACAAGCGCTGCGAGCCGCTCGATGGACTCGTCGGGATGTGCGGCACTGAAGGTCACACGAAGCCGTGCAGTTCCCTCAGGTACGGTCGGCGGCCGGATCGCAATCACCAGAAACCCTTCTTGTTCCAACAGCGCCTGGGCGCGGAGCGCCGCATCGGCGCTGCCCACCGTAACCGGCACGATCGCACTTTGCGCGGCCGGCAGATTGGCCGCGCGGGTGAACATACGCGCTTTTTGCAGCGGCAGCGCGACATAATCGGGCTCGGAGTCGATAATGTCGAGGGCGGCAATCGCCGCACCAAGCGCCGCAGGCGGCAGACCGGTCGAATAAATCAGGGTCCGTGCACGGTTGTGCAACAGTTCGATCACCGCGCGAGAAGCGCAGACATAAGCGCCGTAACTGCCGATCGCCTTGGACAGTGTGCCCATCTGCAAGGGGATGCCGGCGGCCTGAGCCGACGCAAAAGCCGATCCGCGGCCGCCCCCGAGGACGCCGACGCCGTGCGCGTCGTCGCTCATCAGCCAGGCGTCATGGTGCTTTGCGAGCGCGGACAGTTCGGCTAGCGGCGCGAGATCGCCGTCCATCGAGAACACGCCTTCGGTGACGATCAGTGCGTGCCGGTATTGCCTGCGCTCCGTATCGAGCAGCGCGCCGAGATGCGCAACGTCGTTGTGACGGAACGGCATGACCGCAGCTCCGCTGAGCCGGGTACCGGCATGCATCGAGCTGTGGGCGAGTTCGTCGATCAGGATCAGGTCGGAGCGCCCTGCCAATGCCGGGATGATCCCGGCATTGGCGAGATAACCCGAGCCGAACACGCAGGCAGCTTCCGTTCCCTTGAGCCTGGCGAGACGGGCTTCCAACTCCGCGTAAAGCGGGTGGCTGCCGGTGACGAGACGGGAGGCACCTGCCCCTGCGCCGTAACGCTCGGCGGCCGCAGCGGCGGCGCGCTTCACCTTGGGATGCTGGCTGAGATTAAGATAATCGTTGCTGCAGAAGGACAAGAGCGTGCGGTTGCCCCGCACAACATGAATGCCGTCGCCTGCGTCGGTTTCGACGATGCTGCGCCGCAGGCGTTGCTGCTCGCGCTCGGCAAGTTTGTCACGGGCGAAACGGTCGAGGGACGGCATGGCGCGGGTTCTGAGCCCGAAACGGCACAACGGTCAAGACGCGCCGGTTTGGCCGTAGCGGACAACCTCGACGTTCTGCAGCGTTACCAGCCCGCTCGACATCATGTCATTCAGGGCCTCGAGCAACAGGTTGATCTTGTCCTTGTCATCGACAATTTCGATCACGACCGGAAGATCCTGCGACAAATGCAGAATCTTTGTTGTTCGCAGATGGCTGTTGTGCCCGTATCCCATCGGTCCGCGAAGCACGGTGGCTCCAGCAAGCTGCATCTCGCGGGCCTTCAGCACGATGGCCTCATAGAGCGGACTGCCGTTGTACCGGTCGTCTTCGCCAATGAAGATTCGTAAAAGTACAGCCTCACGCGGGACTTGCATGGAATGAGTCCTGTTTCACGGTCCGCAAGTTCTTGTCTTCGCGCGTCAGGGGCGGCCTGAGGCCGTCGCTTCCGCTCATGCGCTCATACAACGAATGGCGAACGATGTCCGGCTCACCGCTCAGGCAGCAGTCTCCCTTGCGGGCATCCTCACATCAATCCGCGGAGATCAGAAATCAACGCCCGATGATGAAAGGCAGAGCAGAATCGCCGCAACTTTCAGCAGCAGCAACCCCAAAGACGTCCGGCGCGCGAATTTTCTCTTTTTATATCAGGTGGTTATAACGCGGAAGCGCCCAAACTTTGTGAAGGCGTCCGCCGTCGCGCTTGCCGGCGCGGCGCCGACTTTCCTCGATGCATGCATCGGGAGGCGATGAGCTTTGCCGTGACGCCCGCAGTGGCACTGGCCTATGCCATGGTGGCCGCCTTCCTGCACGGCCTGAGCCGCCAGGGGCTTGGGCTCGTTGTTCCGGCGCCTGCGCCGTCCCCGAAGCCGGCGGCCACAGCCGCGGAATAATTCAAATTGCGGCCCGGCCATTGCGGGCCGCGACTTGAACCGGACGCGCTTCGCGGGCATGTCTTGGCGCATGCCCGACGCGACCGAAACCGCCGATCTTCTGAGCCGGGCGCCGGTGATCCCGGTGCTGACCATCCACGATTTCGAAATCGCGGTGCCCTTGGCGCGCGCTTTGTGCGACGGGGGGCTGCCCGTCATCGAGGTGACGCTGCGCACGCGTGCCGCGCTTGCCGCCATTGCCGCCATTGCCGTCGAGATCCCCGACTGCATGGTCGGTGCAGGCACGGTGGTGCGCCATGTCGATGCCGCCTTCGCCATCGACGCCGGTGCGAAATTCCTGGTCAGCCCCGGCACCGACTCCGTTCTCGCCGAGACCTTCACCGAAATCGAAATCCCCGTGCTTCCGGGCTGCGCAACGGTGAGCGAGGCCATGGCGCTGTCCGATCTCGGTTTCGAGATTCTGAAGTTTTTCCCGGCGGAGGCGTGCGGCGGCGCCGCATGGCTCAAAGCTGTCGCCGCGCCGCTGCCGCATATCCGGTTTTGCCCGACCGGCGGGATCGACGCGCGCAATGCGGCCGATTATCTGGCGCTTCCCAACGTGATTGCGGTCGGCGGTTCCTGGGTCGTGCCGCAGGATGCGCTCTCCGCAAAGGACTTTGCGCGGATCGAGGCGCTCGCCCGTGAGGCATCGGGTCTGCGCCGCTGATGCCTTCCACGCCGCCTCAGTCCGAGCGTCCACGGCGGCGCGCGTTCGACTGGCCGACCGCCATTCTGATCGTCATCGTCGTCAGCGCCGCAAGCTACGTGCTGTGGCGCGACGGCTTCGCCCGCTTTCTGGACGTGGTCATTGCCGATGCCGACCTGTTCGCGTGGATGCTGCCAAATCTCCTGGCCGGCTGCCTGATCGCAGCTCTCATCACCGTGCTCCTGCCACGCGACACCATCGTGCGCTGGGTCGGCAAGGATTCGGGGCTTAAGGGCATTCTGATCGCCGCGGGCGCCGGCGTCATCGTGCCGGGCGGCCCGTTCACGATCTATCCGATCGCCGCGGCCTTTGTCGGCATGGGCGCGGATGCCGCAGCGGTGGTGGCGCTCATCACCAGCTGGACCACCATCGGGCTCAGCCGGGCGCTGGTCTGGGAAATGCCGTTCCTGGGCTTCGACTTCGTGTTGTGGCGCTGGATCGGCGCTCTGCCGCTCGCCGTGCTGGCGGGACTGATCGTCCGCATCATCGAGCAGCAGCTACGACCGGGGTCAAAGCCGTGATCGAGTTGATCGTCGCCGGAGCACTCTGGATGATCGTGGCAGCCCTCGCGCTCGGGGTCGCCAAACGCAGTATGCCGCTGCTGCGCGAAAGCGCACGCGGCGGCGGCGGCGAATTTCTCCGGCTTATCCCCCGTATTGCGATCGGCGTGCTCGGCTCGGGCTTCATCGCGGCAGCCCTGCCGCAGGACAGCGTCGCATACTGGCTTGGCTCCTCCTCCGGCATTCTCGGCATTGTGATCGCGACGGTGGCAGGCGCCATGACGCCGGGCGGGCCGGTGGTCGGCTTTGCCATCGCCGCGGCGGCGCTGAAGGGCGGGGCGGGTGCGCCGCAGGTGATCGCCTATGCGACCGCCTGGGCGCTTTATGCCTTCCCGCGGCTGTTGTCCTACGAATTGCCGATCATGCCCGCGCGCCTGGTCTGGCTGCGCGTGGTGGCGAGCCTGCCGCTACCGTTCATTGCGGCGTGGACGGCGATGCTGATCGGGAGGCCGTGAAAAACTATACCCCACGCTCAAACGGTTCGCCTTAAGTTAACCTCGAGTTAACCAAAACAACTCCAGATTGGGTAACATGCAGAACACATCCCATGCAGTGATGGCTCAACGAATTGAGCCAATGGACAGCCCCGATGACTTTCCTACTCCGCCTTGGGCGACGCGCGGGCTGATCGAGCACATTCTGGAAGACAAAAATAGCCTAGCGAGCATGTCATGCTTAGAGCCCGCATGCGGCGCGGGACACATGGCAAAGGTGCTTAAGGAATATTTTGCTCAAGTTCATTGTGCGGATGCATATGATTACGGCTACGGCAGCGTCGAAGATTTTCTGACCAGCAAGCACACGGCGGACAGCATCGATTGGGTGATTACTAATCCGCCATTCCGACTTGCAGAGGAGTTCGTTCTAAAATCGTTGAGAATCGCGCGGCACGGCGTCGCCATTCTGGCCCGCTCCGTTTTCTTGGAGAGTGTCGGGCGATATCAGGCAATATTTAAGGATGCTCCGCCGTCGGTGTTCGCTCAGTTCGTTGAGCGAGTGCCTATGGTTCGTGGAAGGCTCGACAGCAAGGCTACAACTGCGACAGGGTATGCTTGGCTGGTCTGGTATAAAGGACCTCAAGTGCTTCCAAGATTAGCCTGGATACCGCCCTGTCGCAAACAGTTGGAGCGCAATACTGATTATCGACAATGAGGAATGTTATATATCATTTTTGTCGTAAGTAGCTCTAGCCTTGGCGATAACTGCTTGGGCTTTAGCAACGTCTCCAGCAAGTAATGCTTTGTGAGCTTCTTCAACGAGAGCTCTCAATCGCCTTCCTTTGATGCCAGGCGGTCCTTTGGGTGGTAGTTGGCTCGCCGATGCGGCAGCAACAATGCCAAACTTGCTTCCGTCTTTAACTTCGGCGATGCGCCCCTGATTGACACCAAACCAAGCTGCTATGTCATGGTCGCGGTCATCTCTTGCGACCATTCCCATAATAACTGGTGCGTCGGACGCCTTAAGCGTGTAACCGCTAGCCTTTGCTCTGGCCATATTCCCCCCTTAAAGTGAGGGGTACTCAATCAGAATTGCTACTTTAAGTCGAGCGGTATTTGACGACCATTGCTTTCGGCTGCGTGTGGTGGCGAGCCTGCCGCTGCCCTTCATCGCGGCGTGGACGGCAATGCTGATCGGGAGGCCCTAACCCTCCGTGTCATGCGCGGGCATAGCCGTCCGAAGGACGGCGTCGCTTCGCTCGCCTACGACCCGCGCACCCATCGAAAAAAAGCAATCTTGCGAAGAGTGATGGATTGCCGGGTCAAGCCCGGCAATGACCAAGAGACTCAATGCACGGCGCTCGCGGTACGCGGCAGGATCGCGCCGCGGTGGCGGATCACTTCCGATGCGAGCTTGTGACCCGCAAGTGCCGCATCGCCCGGATTTTCGTCGGCAAGCCGCGCAGCCATGTAGCCGGCATTGAAGCTGTCGCCTGCGGCTGTGGTATCGACCGGCACCACGACGTCCGGCACCGGCACGAATTCCTTGTGGCCGCCGGCGGCGATGACGGCGCTGTTCGGTCCGTTCTTGATCGCGATCTCGGTAATGCCGAAGGCCTGCAGCCGTTCGATCGTTGCCTCCGGCGAAGCGTCGCCCCAGAGCAGGGCCTCGTCGTCATAGGTCGGCAGCGCGATATCGACGCGCTTCAGCGCCTCCATGAACACGGTACGCGTGCGCTGCAGGTCGCCCTTCCACGAGCGCGGGCGATAATTGCCGTCGAACACCACTTTGGTTCCGGCCTTGCGCGCTAGTTCGAGCAAGGCCAGGAAACGTCCGAGCCCCTGATTGGAATAGATCGACAGCGTGATGCCGGAAAAATACACGACGCGCGCACCGATGATGCTTTCGGCGATGCGCCCCCAGTCCGGCAGTTCGAACAACTCGCGCGCCGGTGCAGTGTCGCGCCAATAGCTGAAGCTGCGCTCGCCCTTGTCGTCGGTCTCGATCAGATACAGCCCGGGCAGACGTCCCGGTACCCGCATGATCAGATCGGTGGCGATGCCTTCGGCCGATGCCAGCGCGACAATCCGGTCGGAATAGAGGTCGTCGCCGAGTGCGGTTGCATACGCGACCGGAAGCCCGCGCCGCGCCAGATAGACTGCGGTGTTGAAGGTGTCGCCGCCGCAGCCCTGGCTGAACCGCCCATCCGGGCCGCGCGCCATCTCGATCATGACTTCGCCGATCGAGACAATGCGCTTTGTCTGGTCGTTCATGCTTGGAAGGCCGGATTTTCTGTGGGTCCGGGCGCACAATGGCCCGGACGGGGATGATTTGGCAATCAAAGGTGCCGGAAGCTGCTGCGGAACCTTGCATGTCGGCCGCGGGAGGTGCGGCATGAAGCCCGCCTTTGCGAGGTCTTGGCAGGTGGTCATGTTATACTATAACAGATCATATCCCCGGCGGACTGCCGGCCCGCGGAACCCTTAGATGAACGAGCACCATCATCACCATCACCCGCATGGCCACGCGCATCCGCCTGCCGCTGTCGGGCCGTCGATCCTGCGCCTGTCCGGGTTGCAGCGGGTTTTGATTGTTGCGGCGCTGATTGCGGTCGTTTGGACGGCGGCCTTGTGGGTGATGCGATGACCGTCCACGTTGCCGCTCCTCAACTCCAGTTCCGAAACCTCACGCTCGGTTACGACCGGCATCCTGCGGTGCATCACCTGTCCGGCGAGGTGCCGTCCGGGGCGCTGCTTGCCGTGGTCGGCCCAAACGGTGCGGGCAAATCGACACTGTTCAAAAGCATTGTCGGCGCGCTGAAGCCGCTCGCGGGGCAGGTCGACCTGCTCGGCGTGTCGCAAAAGGACATCGCCTATCTGCCGCAGGCGGCCGAGATCGACCGGACCTTTCCGATCAACGTCTATGACCTTGTTGCGATGGGCTTGTGGCGCAAGACCGGGCTCTGGGGCGGGTTCTCGAAAGCCGATCATGCGAAGATCCATGAGGCGATTGCGGCCGTCGGCCTGACCGGCTTCGAGCGGCGCGCCATCGGCACGCTGTCGGGCGGACAGATGCAGCGCATGCTGTTCGCGCGGCTTTTGCTGCAGGATGCGAAACTCGTGGTGCTCGACGAGCCGTTCAACGCCATCGACGCCAAATCCTGCGCCGATCTCGTGGCACTGGTACAAGGCTGGCATAAGGAGGGGCGGACGATCCTTGCCGCACTCCACGATCTCGAATTGGTGCGCGCGACATTTCCGCAGACCTTGTTGCTGGCACGCGAGCCGGTCGCCTGGGGCGACACGCCGTCGGTGCTGACCGCCGAAAACCTCAAGAAGGCGCGGCAGATGTGCGAAGCATTTGACGAGCAGGCCGCGGCATGCGCGGCGTGATCATTGGCGTGCGAGCTTCGGGCCACATACACCGCTCATTTCCGCGAAAGCGGCAATCCAGGAATTCTCGCGCTGGGTTCCGGCCTTCGCGGGGACGAGCGGACTAGACAGATCATGCTCTACGATACCTTGATCGCCCCCTTTGCCGAGTTCGACTTCATGCGCCGCGCGCTGGTCGGCGTCATGACGCTGGCGCTTGGCGCCGGCCCGATCGGCGTGTTCCTGATGCTGCGGCGGATGTCGCTCGTGGGCGACGCCATGGCGCATGCAGTGCTGCCGGGCGCTGCCATCGGATTCACGATTTCCGGTCTCAGCATCTTCGCGATGACCACGGGCGGGATG
>NZ_JBKBVB010000095.1:0-17526 GCF_046289595.1 Pseudorhodoplanes sp. | reverse complement strand
CTCGTCGCTCAGCCAAAATAAATTCCGGCGCATCGCCCCGATCCTCTTCCGAAACGAATCAAGGCGAAATGGAATCACGATTGTGCTGCCACCGCAGCAGAGTTAATGAGTGTCGACCCTAATGAAACAGGGGCGGGTCGTGGAGAGACGACCGTTCACGCGGGAGTTCAAGCTTGAGGCGGTCAAGCTGGTGCGCGAGCGCGGCGTTGCGGCCAGGCAGGCTGCGCGCGCAGACCCAACGTCATTGGTGTCTGCAGCGATGCGGTGAGCGCAAATCGTGTATTGGTCGAATGTCTGCTACGACCCGCAGCGGACACTCTTATATATCTATAAGTAAGACAACCCCGGCGTCCGGAAAACGAGAAACCTCCCGGCTCAGCCGGCTGGATTTCACCCATCAATCAGCGGTGTCGGCCGCGCGTAGGAACGCAACACATCGCGATCTTCGATGGCTAAACCGCGACTGGTGCTACGTACGCCGTACTTCGTGAGTTGCGAGAAGCTGCGCGAAAGATTCTCCGGAGTCATCCCGAGCAGCGACGCCAGAGTGCGCTTGTCGTAGTTGAATGAAACGTGTCCGCTGCCGCCCTGCTGTGCATCGGTCTTGAGAATCCAGTTGGCCAACCGCTCGCAGCTCGTTCGCTGCTTCTCGTTCTTCAATGCGCGCACAATGCTGCGATAGCGTGTCGCCAGTTCTTGCACGATTGCGCGCGCGAATGCGGGATCGCGGCTGAACGCATCGCGCAAAGCGGTCGCTGGAATCATCAGGATACGCGCCTCAGACAGCGTGCGAGCCGATTTGAGATAGGGCTCGTCGCGGATCACGGCTGCGAGAATGAAAGTCGTGAGTGGTCCCAGAATGTCGAGCGTGGTCTCGCGGCCGGCATGTTGAGCGTATAGCTCCACGCTGCCCTCAACGATAACATGCAGGAAGTCCGGCAGCGCGCCCTCGTGAATGAGTTCCACGCGCGCCGGGAAGCGCTGCAGTAACGCGGCTTCGGTCAGCTTGTCGAAATTGGCCGGCGCAATGTCATGAAACAGCGGAAGGTCGCGGATCAGTTCGAGTTCGGCAATGCGCATGGGCCGTTCCCTCTAAGCGGCGCGTGCATCGGTCATCATCGGGACTTTCGATTTATTACAAATATCAATCGATGAGTTGACATATTTCAAGCTGGCGCTTGCCAAACATCAATTCCTATTTGTTTTCAGAGACTTGAGCTTTCGCAAGGTCATGCCAGCCCGGATGGATTCTAGTGCCCGCGAAACCGATCCGCGCGCAAGTCGGGGGCATTCATGCAAGCCAAGCTACAAGCCCATCCTGATGGACAGTCCGCCGCTCTCTGGATGTCGACCATCGCCTTCACGGTGTGTTTCGCAGTCTGGACCATATTTTCCATCATCGGAATCCAGATCAAAAAGGATCTGGGACTCACCGAAACCCAGTTCGGGCTTCTGGTCGGCACGCCGATCCTCACCGGATCGCTGATCCGGATATTCCTCGGCATCTGGACCGATCAGTATGGCGGACGCCTCGTTTATACGCTGACGATGCTGGCGGCCGCGGCCGCGACCTTCTTCCTGACCTATGCGACGACTTATCCGCAGATGCTGATCGCCGCGCTCGGTGTCGGTATTGCGGGCGGTTCCTTCGCTGTAGGTGTGGCCTACGTTTCGCGCTGGTTTCCCACCGCGAAGCAGGGGACTGCGCTCGGCATTTTCGGTGCCGGCAATGTCGGCGCGGCGGTGACCAAGTTCCTCGCGCCCTTCGTCCTTGTTGCGTATGGCTGGCATGCGGTCGCGCAAATCTGGGCGGCCGCGCTTGTGATCATGGCGCTGATCTTCTGGTTCGGCACCAAGGACGATCCGGTTCTGGTGGCACGCCGCGCCAAAGGCGAGAAGCCAAAAAGTGCGTGGCTCGAACTCGAACCACTGAAGAACGTGCAGGTCTGGCGCTTCTCGCTCTACTATTTCTTCGTATTCGGCGCCTTCGTCGCCTTGGCGCTCTGGCTGCCGCGCTATCTGATCGGTGTCTACGGCCTCGACATCACGACAGCAGGCATGATCGGCGCGGCCTATTCGGTGCCGGCCTCGATCTTTCGCGCCTATGGCGGTCATCTGTCCGACAAATACGGCGCGCGCCGCATCATGTACTGGACCTTCATTGTATCGGTGCTGGTCACCTTCGTTCTGTCGTATCCGCCGACCCAGTACACAATCAAAGGCATCACCGGCCCGATCACCTTCCATATGGAGACCGGAGTCGCGACCTTTACCGTGCTGGTGTTCGTGCTCGGCTTCTTCATGAGCCTTGGCAAGGCTGCGGTCTACAAGCACATCCCGGTCTATTACCCTAACAATGTCGGCGCGGTCGGCGGTCTGGTCGGCATGATCGGCGGACTCGGCGGCTTCGTTCTGCCGATCATGTTCGGCGTGCTGAATGACCTGACAGGTATCTGGACCAGTTGCTTCATGTTGCTGTTCCTGCTGTCCGGTGTGGCGTTGCTCTGGATGCATCTCGCGATCCAGCGCATGGAGCGCGAAGCGCGAGAACCCGACCTCGCGAAGCTTCCGCAGCTTCCGGAGATGGAAGAGATTCACAAGCCAGAACATGTCGGCAAACTCGGGCCCGCGATCATCGAGGACTGGCGGCCGGAGGACAAGGAATTCTGGGAAACGAAAGGGCGCGCCATCGCACGGCGGAATCTGTGGATATCGATTCCCTGTCTGCTGCTTGCCTTTGCGGTTTGGATGGTGTGGTCGGTGGTGGTCGCGAAGCTGCCCGCTGTCGGCTTCACGTTCACGACCGACCAGTTGTTCTGGCTTGCCGCGATGCCGGGCCTGTCGGGTGCGACGCTGCGCATCTTCTATTCCTTCATGCCGCCGATCTTCGGCGGAAGGCTGTGGACCTCGATCGCAACGTGGTCGCTGATGATCCCCGCGGTCGGCATCGGGCTTGCGGTGCAAAATCCCGATACCCCCTACATCATCTTCCTGGCGCTGGCGCTGCTCTGTGGCCTCGGCGGCGGCAACTTCGCCTCGTCGATGGCGAATATCAGCTTCTTCTTTCCGAAAGCGGAGAAGGGCAACGCGCTCGCACTCAATGCCGGCCTCGGCAATCTCGGCGTCAGCGTCGTGCAATTCGTGATCCCGCTGGTGATCACTACGGGCGTGTTCGGTTGGCTCGGCGGCGACCCGCAAATCGCAACCGATGCGTCCGGCACCACCAAGCTGTGGCTGCAGAATGCCGGATTCGTTTGGGTTCCGTTCATCGCATTGTCCGCGACGGCTGCCTGGTTCGGTATGAACGACATCGCTGCGATGAAGGCATCCTTTGCCGACCAGGCGGTGATCTTCCAGCGCAAGCATAACTGGATCATGTGCTGGCTCTATACCGGCACCTTCGGATCCTTCATCGGATACTCGGCGGGCTTCCCGCTGTTGGCCAAAACCCAGTTCCCGCAGGTCGACTCGCTCAAGCTCGTCTTCCTCGGCCCGCTGGTCGGCGCGATCTCGCGCTCCGCAACCGGCTGGTTGTCGGACAAGTATGGCGGGGCCCGCGTTACCTTCTGGGTCTTCATCCTGATGATCGCGGCGGTGGGCGGCGTGCTCTACTTCCTCGGTGTCAAAGATCAGCCATATGCCTTCGCCGGCTTCTTCGCGATGTTCATGATCCTGTTCTTCGCAACGGGCGTCGGCAATGCGTCCACCTTCCAGATGATCCCCGCCATCATGCGTGCGGAGATGCCGCGACTTGAGCCGAAACTCTCCGCCGCAGACCGGCTGAAACAGGCCGAGATGGAATCGGCTGCGATCATCGGCTTCACCTCGGCGGTTGCGGCCTATGGCGCCTTCTTCATCCCGAAGAGCTACGGCACGTCGATTGCGATGACCGGTGGGCCCGAAATGGCGCTGTGGGGTTTCATGGCCTTCTACGTCACCTGCGTTGCTGTGACATGGTTCTACTACACGCGGCGCGGCGGCCTGCTGCGCGATATCGAACGCGGCGGAAAAATGCCGGCTGCGGCGCAACCGGCAGAGTGAGGGAACATCATGAGCCACTTTCTGGACCGCCTGACATTCTTCAAGCGCGTCACCGGTGAATTTGCGGACGGCCACGGCATTGTCACCAACGAGGATCGCCGCTGGGAAGACGGCTATCGCAAGCGCTGGCAGCACGACAAGATCGTGCGCTCGACCCACGGCGCGAACTGCACCGGCTCCTGCTCGTGGAAGATCTACGTCAAGGGCGGAATCGTCACCTGGGAGACGCAGCAGACCGACTATCCGCGCACGCGTCCCGATCTGCCGAACCACGAGCCGCGCGGCTGCTCGCGTGGTGCGAGCTACTCCTGGTATCTCTATTCGGGCAATCGCGTGAAATATCCGCTGGTGCGCTCACGGCTTCTCAAATTGTGGCGCGAGGCGAGAGCCGTGCGTACCCCGGTCGCGGCCTGGGCGTCGATCGTCGAGGACCCGGACAAGCGCGCGGCCTACACGACGAAACGCGGTCACGGCGGCTTCGTGCGCGCGACCTGGGACGAGGTGACGGAGATCGTCGCCGCCGCCAATGCCTATACCGTCAAGAACCACGGTCCCGACCGCGTGATCGGCTTCTCGCCGATCCCGGCCATGTCGATGGTGTCGTATGCGGCCGGTTCGCGCTACCTGTCCCTGCTCGGCGGCGTCTGCATGTCGTTCTACGACTGGTATTGCGATCTGCCGCCGGCCTCGCCGCAGACCTGGGGCGAGCAGACCGACGTGCCGGAAAGCGCCGACTGGTATAATTCCGGCTTCCTGATCCTGTGGGGCTCGAATGTTCCGCAGACCCGCACGCCCGATGCGCATTTCTATACCGAGGCCCGCTATCGCGGCGCCAAGAGCGTGGTGATCTGCCCGGATTATTCGGAAGCGTCGAAATTCGCCGACCTCTGGATTTCGGTAAAGCAGGGCACCGACGCCGCGCTCGCGATGGCGATGGGCCACGTCATCCTGCGCGAATTCCATGTCGACCGTCAGGCCAGGTATTTCAGCGATTATGCGCGCCAGTATACGGACATGCCATTTCTGGTGCGGCTGGTGAAATCCGGGGACCGGCTCGTGCCTGAGCGGCTCGTGCGTGCCTCGGACTTCACCGGACATCTCGGCGAGAGCAACAACCCGGAATGGAAGACTGTCGCCTATGACGAGACGAGCGGCGAGCTCGTCGTGCCGAACGGTTCGGTCGGCTTCCGCTGGGGCGAGAAAGGCAAGTGGAATCTCGAGGAGAAAGATTCCAAAGGCCGCGATACCAGGCTCCGTCTGTCGCTTGCCGATGTGAAGGACGAGCTTGCCGACGTGGCATTCCCGTATTTCGGCAATCGCGAGCACGGTCATTTCGCCGGGACCGATCATCCCGATGTGCTGATACGCAAGGTCCCGGCCAAGCGCGTGACGCTTGCGGACGGCGAGGCGCTGGTCGCCTCGGTCTACGACCTGTTCCTCGCCAATTACGGTGTCGATCGCGGTTTTGGCGGCGCGCATGTCGCGAAGTCGTACGACCAGAACGTGCCCTACACGCCGGCCTGGGCAGAACAAATAACGGGCGTGCCGCGCGAGCAGATCATTACCGTCGCACGCGAATTCGCACTCAACGCGGAGAAGACCAAGGGCCGCTCCATGGTGATCATCGGGGCGGCGATGAACCACTGGTATCACGCCGACATGAATTATCGCGGCGTGATCAACATGCTGGTGATGTGCGGATGCATCGGCCAATCCGGCGGCGGCTGGTCGCATTATGTCGGCCAGGAAAAGCTGCGTCCGCAATCGGGCTGGCTGCCGCTCGCCTTTGCCCTCGACTGGGGCCGGCCGCCGCGGCAGCAGAACTCGACATCGTTCTTCTATGCGCATACCGATCAGTGGCGCTACGAGACGCTCGGCATCGACGAGATTCTATCGCCCACCGCGCCTCCCGGCCCGTGGGACGGCGCACTGATCGACTACAATGTGCGCGCCGAACGCATGGGCTGGCTGCCGTCCGCGCCGCAGCTCAAGCAAAATCCACTGACGGTCGCTCAGAAGGCCGCCGCCGCGGGGCTTGAGCCGAAGGACTATGTCGCCAAAGCATTGAAATCCGGAGAGTTGCAGATGTCCTGCGAGGATCCGGATCATCCGGATAACTGGCCGCGCAATCTGTTCGTGTGGCGCTCCAATCTTCTTGGGTCGTCCGGCAAGGGGCACGAATATTTCCTCAGGCATCTTCTCGGCACCTCGCACGGCGTACAGGGCAAGGATCTCGGCGAGGCCGGCAAGAGGAAGCCGCAAGAGGTGACATGGCGCGACGAGGCACCAATCGGAAAGCTCGATCTTCTGGTGACGCTCGATTTCCGCATGTCCACGACCTGCGTCTATTCCGACATCGTTCTGCCGACCGCGACCTGGTACGAAAAGAACGATCTCAACACCTCCGACATGCATCCCTTCATCCATCCGCTCACCGCGGCGATCGACCCGGTGTGGGAGGCGCGGAGCGACTGGGACATCTACAAGTCGATCGCGAAATCTTTTTCCAGGGTGGCGCCCGAAGTGCTCGGCGTCGAGAAAGACGTGGTGCTGACCCCGATCCTGCACGACACGCCGGCGGAGATCGCGCAGGCGCTCGACGTCAAGGACTGGAAGAAAGGCGAGGTCGAGCCGATCCCCGGCAAGACCATGCCGCAGGTGACCGTGGTCGAGCGCGACTATCCCAGTCTCTACAAGCGCTTCACCGCGCTTGGCCCGCTGATGCAGAAGCTCGGCAACGGCGGCAAGGGCATGGCCTGGAACACCGAGCAGGAGGTCGAGTTCCTCAAGAGCCTGAATGGTGCTGTCACCGAGGAGGGGCCGACCAAGGGGCTTGCGCGGATCGACACCGACATCGATGCGACCGAAGTGATCCTCTCGCTTGCGCCCGAAACTAACGGAGAGGTCGCGGTCAAGGCGTGGAAATCGCTGTCCAACACGACGGGCCGCGATCACACCCATCTCGCGGTTCACAAGGAGGACGAGAAGATTCGCTTTCGTGACGTGGTGGCGCAACCGCGCAAGATTATCTCCTCACCGATCTGGTCGGGTCTGGAGAGCGAGAAGGTTTGCTACAATGCCGGCTACACCAACATCCACGAACTGATCCCGTGGCGCACGCTGACCGGACGACAGCAGCTCTATCAGGATCACCTGTGGATGCGGGCCTTCGGCGAGGCGCTCTGCGTCTACCGGCCGCCGGTCGATTTGAAGACGGTGAAGCCGATCATCGACCGCAAGCCGAACGGCGAGAAGCAGGTCGTGCTCAACTTCATCACCCCGCACCAGAAATGGGGCATTCACTCGACCTATACCGACAATCTCCTGATGCTGACGCTCTCGCGGGGCGGGCCGATCGTCTGGATCAGCGAAGCCGACGCCAAAGCGGCCGGGATCGTGGATAACGACTGGATCGAGGCCTACAACACCAACGGCGCGCTGGTGGCGCGCGCCGTGGTGTCGCAGCGAGTGAAGCAGGGCATGTGCCTGATGTATCACGCGCAGGAGAAGATCGTGAATGTGCCGGGCTCGGAGATAACGGGCCAGCGCGGCGGCATCCACAATTCGGTGACGCGCGCGGTGGTGAAGCCGACGCACATGATCGGCGGCTACGCCCAGCAATCCTACGGCTTCAATTATTACGGCACGATCGGAACCAACCGCGACGAATTCGTCATCGTCCGCAAGATGGCGAAGGTCGACTGGCTCGATACGCCAACGGCCGATCAGCCCGAAACCCTCACCGTCGCCCGCAAGCTGGAGGCAGCAGAATGAAAATCCGCGCGCAGATCGCGATGGTACTCAATCTCGACAAATGCATCGGGTGTCACACCTGCTCGGTCACCTGCAAGAATGTGTGGACCAATCGCGAAGGCATGGAATATGCCTGGTTCAACAACGTCGAGACCAAGCCCGGCATCGGCTACCCCAAGGATTGGGAAAACCAGAAGCGCTGGAATGGCGGCTGGGTACGCAAGCGCAACGGCAAGATCGAGCCGAAGATCGGGTCGAAGTGGCGTGTACTGGCCAAGATTTTTGCCAACCCCGATCTGCCCGAGATCGACGATTATTACGAGCCTTTCACATTCGATTACGAGCATCTGCAGAAGGCGCCGGAAGTGCCGGCGTTCCCGACCGCGCGTCCCCGTTCGCTCGTCACCGGTGAGCGGATGGAGAAGATCGAGTGGGGTCCGAACTGGGAGGAAATCCTGGGCGGCGAATTCGCCAAGCGCTCGCAGGACTATAATTTCGAGGGCGTGCAGAAGGACATCTACGGGCAGTTCGAAAATAGCTTCATGATGTATCTGCCGCGGCTGTGCGAGCATTGCCTCAATCCGGCCTGCGTCGCCTCGTGTCCGTCCGGCGCGATCTACAAGCGCGAGGAGGACGGCATCGTCCTGATCGACCAGGACAAGTGCCGCGGCTGGCGCATGTGCGTCTCGGGCTGCCCATACAAGAAGATTTATTACAATTGGGAGAGCGGAAAGTCGGAGAAGTGCATCTTCTGCTATCCGCGTATCGAGGCCGGCCAGCCGACGGTGTGTTCGGAAACCTGCGTCGGGCGTATCCGCTATCTCGGCGTCCTGCTCTATGACGCAGACCGTATCGAGGAAGCCGCCAGCGTTCCGAGCGAGCAGGATCTCTATGAGGCGCAGCTCAAAGTGTTTCTCGACCCCAACGATCTGGGGGTGATCGAGGAAGCGCGGTTGCAGGGGATCCCGGAAGCCTGGATCGAAGCCGCGCGCCGCTCGCCGATCTGGAAGATGGCGATGGAGTGGAAGGTCGCGTTCCCCCTGCATCCGGAATATCGCACGCTGCCGATGGTCTGGTACGTGCCGCCGCTCTCGCCGATCCAGTCGGCCGCGGCCGCGGGCAAGATCGGCCATGACGGCGAAATGCCGGATGTCCGCTCGTTGCGCATTCCGCTGCGCTATCTCGCCAATCTGCTGACGGCGGGCAAGGAGGAACCGGTTGCGCTCGGCCTCGAACGGATGCTCGCCATGCGCGGCTATATGCGGGCGAAGACGGTCGACGGCGTCATCGACGAGGCGATTGCGAATCGCGTCGGCCTTACCGCGCTCCAGATCGAGGACATGTACCACGTCATGGCGATCGCGAATTACGAGGACCGTTTCGTGATCCCGACCGCGCATCGCGAGCTGGACGAAGATGCCTACGACCTGCGTGGGTCGTGCGGCTTCTCGTTCGGCAATGGCTGCTCGGGCGGCACCAGCGAGGTGAACCTGTTCGGAACGCCAAGGCGTGCAAAGACACCGATGGAGGTCGCGTGATGACACGGACTCTCAAAGTTCTCTCGGCCCTGCTCAGTTATCCGACCTCCGAGCTTCAGGAGCACATTGCCGAAATGCAGGACGCCGTCGGCAAGGAAGGGGTTCTGACCGGCCAGGCCCGGCGCGCCCTTAATCCGCTGTTCGAGAACATCGCACGCGGCGAACTCTACGACCTGCAGGAGCGCTATGTGCTGCTGTTCGACCGCACCCGCTCGTTGTCGCTGCACCTGTTCGAGCATGTGCATGGCGAGAGCCGCGACCGCGGACAGGCGATGGTCGATCTGCAGACCATGTATGTCGAGAAGGGCCTCGAACCCGGCACGTCCGAACTCCCGGACTTTCTGCCGCTGTTCCTCGAATTCCTGTCGCTGCTCCCCCGCCAGGAAGCCTTCGACCTCCTTGGCCAGCCCGCGCATATCTTTGCGGCGATCGCCGAGCGGCTGCGCAAGCGCAACTCGCCCTATGAAGCCGTGTTCCGCGCACTGGTGGCGCTCGCAAAGGACAAGCCCAAGGGCGAGGCCATCGCCGCGGCCCTGCAGGCCCCGGACACCGATCCGGACGACCTCGCGGCGCTGGATGCGGCGTGGGAAGAGCAAGAGGTCCGCTTCGGCCCCGGCAGCGGCGACAGCTGCAAGGACGGACTGATTGCGCGAGTACGCGCCGGCATGCGGCCGGCACCGGACTTGCCGGTCGTTTCGCCGCAAAACCCGACCACACGGCATTGAGGGGAAGACCAATGCGCGAAACCATCAATCATATCGTGTTCGGCTGGTATCCTTATCTCTGCCTGACGGTTTTTATCGTCGGAAGCTGGCTGCGTTTCGACCGTGAGCAATATACGTGGAAGACCGGATCGAGTCAGTTGCTGCGCCGGCGCCAGCTGATGTGGGGCTCGAACCTGTTTCATGTCGGCATCCTGATCATATTCGTGGGACATCTGTTCGGACTTCTCACCCCGATCTGGATCTTCGACGCGCTCGGCATCTCGCACACCTTCAAGCAGTGGATGGCGATCGTCATCGGCGGCGTGGCGGGCATCATGTGCTTCATCGGCATGACCCTGCTGATTCATCGCCGGCTGTTCGACGCCCGCATCCTGCGCACGTCGTCATTCGGCGACATCGCGATCCTGCTGCTGCTCTATGCGCAACTGATCGTCGGCATGGCGACGATCCCGGTTTCGCTCGGGCATCTCGACGGGCACGAGATGGTCAAGTTCATGACTTGGGCGCAGGGCATTCTCACGCTGCAGCCGGGCGTCTCCGCGCTGATCCTCGACGTCAGCCCGGTGTTCAAGCTGCATCTGTTCCTTGGCATGACCATCTTCCTGGTGTTCCCGTTCACCCGGCTTGTGCACATCTGGAGCGCGCCGGTCTGGTATCTCGGCCGGCGCGGTTATCAGGTGGTGCGTTCGACGCGGCCGTATGGCCGCGTGCCGGCGGCGCAACCCGATCGTCGTGTTGCGGTCACAACCCGGGCGCAATCGCCGTCGGGCAGCCGTCAAACTCTTCCGGCGGAGTAACGGGCCATGAACTGCTCGGTCCGCGACCTCATCATGCCAAAGCCGCGACAGGTTTCGGTCAACGGCATTGTGGTCCCGCGCGATGCCATCGCGCGTGAGACGCAGAACCATCCGTCGGATACGCCGATCAAGGCCTGGAGCGAGGCCGCGCGTTCGCTGGTGGTGCGTGAATTACTGCTGCAGGAGGCGAAGCGGATTGGCGTTGATGCATCGCCGCTGACCGACGCAAAATCCCGGCGTGAGACGGAAGATGAGGCATTGATCCGGGGACTGATCGAGCAGGAGATCGTCGTTCCGGTTGCCGATGAAGAAGCCTGCCGCCGCTACCATGATATGAACCGCAAGCGCTTTATGACGCAGGATATCTACTGCGCTGCGCATATCCTGTTCGCCGCAAATGCCGCGGAGCCGCAGCGCTACGATGCCGCACACGCATTGGCGCGCTCGGTGCTCACGGAATTGCAGCTGGCACCGCATCGGTTCGAAGAGCTGGCGCGCGTTCATTCCGCCTGCCCGTCTGCCAGGCAGGGCGGTAATCTCGGGCAAATCGTCAGAGGGCAGACCACACCGGACTTTGAGCGCGCGATGATGGCGCTTTCGCCCGGAACGCTGACAGCGGAGCCGGTGCCGACGTGTTACGGGTTTCATATCATCCGGCTGGACCGGCGGATCGAAGGGCGCCCGCTGCCGTTTGAAACCGTTGCCGATCGTATCGCGGAATACCTGACCGAAAGCGCACGGCGACGCGCCACTGCGCAGTATATCGCGCGGCTGGTGTCGCGGGCCGAGATTGCCGGCGTCGAGATGCCGGGCAGCCTGGAACACCGGGTCAGTTGAGGGCTGGGACATGTTACTCGGCGACTTGATCGCACGCTTTGACGACGACAGCACGGCATTGCAGATCCTGCTGTCGCTCGACGACCTCGCCCTGATCGCACGTGTCCGGGAGACCTGCAAACGCGAGGATTATGCGTTAGGAGAATTTGCCCGTGCGGCTGTGCAACGCTATGCGGCCTCGGCGAGTGACGAGGAATGGGTGACGGCGCTCGGGCAGATGGGGCGGACGCAAACTCCGGGCGTCGAGCTGTTGCGCCGCGCGCTGGTCTGGATGCTGGGGATGGAGCACGCCATGGGTAGACGTGCCGACAAGCAGGATGGTGGCATAAGCGCGGAGCCGGGGAGCCCGTGATCGTTTCGACCGAAATGTGGCGTGGGCGCAGCCAAATTTGCACCCCGGATAACAGGGAAGCGGCGCCACTCGCATCAGTGCAGACCTCTGAATGCCTACAATGGTGCCGCGATAAAACTGCGCCGGAGCAAGGGCAAGGGGCCGCTTCCGGTTCCAGTCTCCGACGAGTTGAAGGCCGCACTCGATGCTCTGCCGAAGCGCAGTCCGATCATCCTGCTCAGCAGCGATGATCCGCCATGGAGTCAGAGCGGGTTTCAATGAGCATGGGGCAAGGCGGCGATCCGGGCAAACATTCGCGGACTCACATTCCATGACCTGCGCAGTACCGCTGTGGTGAGGCTGGCCGGAGCCGGAAGCACCGGGGCCGAGATTTACGCCATTACCGGGCACACGCGGAGCGACATCCGAGCCATCCCGACGGCCACCATCTGCCACCGGATACCGAGGTCGGCCGCAACGCCATCGCCAAGCTGAACCGCTACCGAGCACAAAAAGGGGACGAAAGTTTTCCGACTGCGCTCCCGACAACGCTAAAAGATGTCCAGCTGAAAATCGAGAAAGCGTAGTTTTATCAATTGGCTGGGGCGGGAGGATTCGAACCTCCGAATGCCGGAATCAAAATCCGGTGCCTTACCACTTGGCGACGCCCCACCGGTGCCGGGAAGGGCCTCCTCTTAGCGGCGGGACCGCTGTGTCGCAATCTTAAAACGTCATCAAACGCCCCATTTGAACCGGGCAAAGCGGGCGTGCCGGACCGGGGCGCGTGCGCCGAAACCGGCTGCGGCCCGCTTTCGCTAAGGCCAGCGCCGGTAGAGGTCCGAAAGATGCGCAATCAGCGCGGCGCCAAGACACGCCCCGATCATCCGCCAGTCCGCTCCGGTGAGGGCCGCGCGGAGCGCCAGAACCAGAAACCCGCCCGCAAGCAGCATGGACGCGACGTCCACAACGCGCGGTCCCCTGCCCGTCAGCCTGCGGTACAAAAGCAACAGGGCGGCTTCAAGAGCCATCACGCCGAGAATGACATCCGCCACCAGACCGCTGCGGAACAACTCCTGCATAAGCGCGTCAGACGCGGGCGAGACCGGTCAGATGCGCAATATTCTTGAAGAAGATGCGCATATGCGCCATCGGCTTGGCGCGCACCAGCTCCTTGTTCATATAGGCGTCCCAGGTCAGCTGCTGCACATCGCGGTCCCGGCAGATGCTGACGAATCGCTCGCGCCTGTCGTCGTTCGCATACCAGAAGCGCTGCATCATGCCGAGCACACGGAACACCGAACCGTGCAGCTTCATGAAGCGCTTGCGCGCGGTGGCAAGCTCGCGCGGATTTCCGGTGTCGAGGAAGCGGCCGACGGCTTGCGCGGTAATGTCACCGCCCGCCATCGCATAGTAAATGCCCTCGCCCGAGGCCGGCGCCACGATGCCCGCGGCATCGCCCGCGAGCACGACATCGCGGCCATTGTCCCAGCGCGACAACGGACGCAAGGGGATGGGTGCGCCTTCCCTGCGGATCGTCTCCAGTTCGCCGAGCCCCGCGCATTGACGCAGCGCCCCGACCGCGCCGCGCAGCGAGAAGCCCTTGCATGCGCTGCCGGTGCCGATACTGGCGGTCTCGCCATGCGGAAAAATCCAGCCATAGAAATCGGGCGAAAGCTCGCCGCGGTAATAGACGTCGCAGCGCTTGCCGTCGAACAGCTGGCTGTCCTGACGCGGTGCGCGGACGATCTCATGATAGGCGAAGACATAAGGAACGGTTTCCACTTCCGGCATCGCCTGGCGCGCCACCGCCGACAGCGCGCCATCGGCGCCAATCACCGCCCGCGCCCGCACCAGGCGCAATTCCTGTTCGTTGCGGATCCGGTAGCCGATCATCGCGGTGCCGTCGCTATCCCGCGCGAAAGTCTCGAACGTGCCGGTCCGGCGCTCCGCGCCATCCTGCGCCGCGCGCATGCGCAGCCATTCGTCAAACACCTCGCGGTCCACCATGCCGACATAGCCGCCGTCGATCGGCATGTCGACGTGGCGGTCCTTGGGCGACACGATCCGCGCCGCGGTCACGCGGGCCACCAGCAACTCGTCCGGAATGTCGAAGTCCCGGATCAGCCGCGGCGGAATCGCCCCGCCGCAGGGCTTGATGCGTCCGGCGCGGTCGAGCAGCAGCACCTTGCGGCCCTGACGGGCGAGCTCACGCGCGGCAGTCGCGCCACACGGGCCGCCGCCGATCACGGCGACGTCGAAAGTCTCATGCGGAGGCATGGGCGTTTCTCCCCGATACGGTGTTGACGGAGCTTGCGTTACGATCCGGCGCATGCGTCAGCCGCACTGCCAGGATTGCGGCAACCACGAACAGGAGCGCCTCGATCGCAAAGACGCTGGCATAGGCTGCAGCCGGCGAACCGAGCACATAACGCGCAAGATCGCTTGCGCTGGCGCCGAGAAATCCGCCCAGGCCGAAGGCGAATGCCTGCGCTGCGCCCCATAGTCCCATCCGCACGCCTTCGCGTGCCGGCGCACCCTTGCCGACCAGCGCCATCATCGATCCGATCGCAGCGACCGCATAGACGCCGTTGGCAAAGCCGAGCAGGAACACCGAGAGCCGCAACGGCCAGGATGGCCCGACCGCAGCCGCCGCAACGAGGCCCAGCAATGCCAGCGCGGAGGCGATGCAGCCTGCGACGGTCCACATCGGCAAGGAGCCCAGCATGCGGCCGCCGATCGCGCTGCCGGCAAATGCAACCAGCACCATGCCGGCGAGCACGCCGCCATTCTGGAGACCGGACAGATGGGTCGACTGCCCGGGCGTATAGCCGAACACAATCCCGGCGAAAGGCTCGAGGATCAGATCCTGGGCGCTGAAGGCCAGCATCGAGACGAATACGAAAACCCCGAAGCGCCGCGCCTGCGGCTCGCCCCAGACTTCGGCCAGGGCCTCGCGGAATGGCACCCTGTTCCGCGAGTCCTGCGCCGGGATTCGGGCGGCCGTTCCGCCCTCAATGCCCCAGACGGCGACCAGCGACAGCAGAAAAGCGCAAAGACAGACCCCGCTTGCCACCGCCACAAGCCGCGCCGGAGAAAATGGATCGAGCAGCGAGCCGGCCGCGGCCGCCGTCACGACGAATCCGGCGATCATCATCACCCAGACGATGGTCGCGGCCGCCGGACGCCGCCGCTCGTCGGTGCGTGTCGCCAGGAGCACGAGCAGCGTCGTGCCCGAGGCGCCGACCCCGAAGCCGATGCACAGAAAGCCGAGCACCGCGAGCGCAACGCCGAGTGCCACAGACGTCGCCATCAGCGCGGTCGCAACCGAGGCGATGGCGCCACCGGTGCACAAAACCGCCATGCCCCCGACGATCCAGGGCGTCCGCCGTCCGCCCTTGTCGGATCCATAGCCGAAGCGCGGCCGGAAAATCTGCAGCGCATAGTGCAGAGCGACCAGCGCGCCGGGCACCATGGCCGGCAACGCCATCTCCACCACCATCACCCGATTCAGGGTCGATGTGGTCAGCACCACGATGGCGCCGAGCGCGGTCTGCGCCAGGCCGAGCCGGACGATGCCGAACCATCCGAGCGGTGCCGCGGCTGTCATACGCCACCCGTGACAAGCGTGCGGACGGCGAAAGCGCTGATCAGCATGCCGCTGACATAGAGCGTGACGCCGGTCGCGTTGTACCAGGCGGCCTTGCCGCGCGGATCGCGCAATAAAGCCGGCATCAGCAGAAGTTGCACGATCAGCACCAGCGCGACGCCGGCTGCATGCAGCGGCCTGTCCCACAGAAGGAGCACGGCAATCACCAGCGCCTGCGGCAGCGCCATCACGATGCAGGCGAGCCGCGCCGCCAGGTCGGGGCCAAGTTGCACCGGCAGCGAACCGATTCCGGTCCGCTTGTCGCCTTCAATCGATTTGAAATCGTTCAGCGTCATGATGCCATGCGCCCCGATGCTGTAGAGCGCGGCAAGGAGCACGATGCGCCAGTCGGGAAAAGCCGCAGCCATCACTGCGGCGCCAGTGAACCAGGGCAGACCTTCATAGCATCCGGCGACGGCCGAATTGCCCCACCAGCCATTGCGCTTCAGCCGCAGCGGCGGCGCGCTATAGGCCCAGGCCAGCGCAAGTCCGACGATGGCCGCCGCGAATGCCCAAGGCCCGAGCAGCGCAGCGACGGCAAGCGATGCGGCGGTCCAGATGACTGCGATGTAAAGCCCCCAGGCGCCGGGTATGCGGCCCGACGGAATCGGACGGTCGGGCTCGTTGATCGCATCGACATGCCGGTCGAACCAGTCATTCACAGCCTGCGACGTGCCGCACACCATCGGGCCGGCCAGGACAACGCCCAGCAACACATAAGCAAGACGATCGCCGATCGGCAGCCCGGACGACACCACGCCGCAGAGATAGGCCCACATCGGCGGAAACCAGGTGATCGGCTTCAGCAATGCCAGAATGGCCGAAGGCTCCGGGCGCGTCCGGGCCGCGAGCGAACTAGTCCTCATCGCCGCCGTCCCCCGCCCCGTCGGTCAGGCCATATCGGCGCAGTTTCACGTAAAGACTCTGCCGGCTCAGACCGAGCATTTCCGCGGCAGAAGCGCGGTTATCGCCGGTCAATTCCAGCGCGGCTTCGATGGATAGCCGCTCGATCACATCGGTTGTGTCGCGCACGATGTCCTTCAGCGGCACGCGGCCGATCAGGTCCTTGAGGTCCTCGGGCGAGCGTCCGAGGATCCGATGATCGCCCGGCGGCGCGACAAGCCTGCGCCCGACATTGCGAATCATGAAGCCGAAGCTGGTCCGGTCCCCGTCGAGTTGCGCATTGGCCGACACCTCGACATCGAGCACGGCGCCAAGTTCTCCGCGCAGCACGGTCGAGAACAGATGCACCGAGCCATGCTGGCGCAAATTCACCATGACGACGCGCATATCGACGTCGGAGCGGCCGAGCCAGCGGTCGATCGTCTCGCCGCGGGTCTGTTCCTCGCCGATGAGCTGGGCCATTTGCAGGAAGGCAGCGTTGACGATTTCGATCCGTCCCTCCGCATCGGTCAGCGCAATCGCATCCGGGGCGTTGCGCAAGAATGCGGTCAGTCTCGCCTGCGCATCGGATCGTGCGGGCAACGCGCTGGCAATGTGCGCGGGCGTGAAGCGGATCAGATAAAAGGCCGACGCAGCCTGACGGAACAGGGCGGTGGCGACCACGAATTCCTGGCCGGTGTCGGCGAGGTGAATGCGCACCTCATCGACGCCGATGCCGGCACGGACTGACGTCGAGAGACCGCGCAGGGATTGCAGGCCGTCTGGCGTCACATTGGACGGAAAATCACCGCCGATCATGCGGCCGACGCTGTCTCCGAACAGCCGGATCGCGGCAGGATTGGCCTCGACAACCTTGTCGGTTGCGGCATCGACCACGAGGACCGGCTCGGCCGAGGTCTGGAACAGGATGCGGTAGCGGGTCTCGACATGGCGCAGCCCGCTGCGCATCTGGAGG
>NZ_JBKBVB010000094.1:0-17591 GCF_046289595.1 Pseudorhodoplanes sp. | reverse complement strand
GGACGGCAGACCACGGGCTTCGTCCTCACCGGCTGGCGTTTCGTCAGCGGCAAGACCTTCGTCACGCTGTTCGGCGGTCTCGATCTGCAGCATCACAAGACCAGCCCATTCGATCCGGGCAGCGATCTCAACGGCGATCATGCCGGCATCCGCGGCGCGATAGAGCTCTGGCACGAGCCGACGGCGACCACCATGATCGCAGCCGACGTCACGGTGTCGTCGATCGGCCCAAGCTATGCGGCACGCGCGGCGTTCGGATGGCGGATCGCCGATGCCTTCTATCTCGGTCCGGAAATGGGCGGCTTTGCCAGCGGCGACAGTTACCGGCAGTTCCGCGCCGGGCTCCATGTCACCGGGTTTCGCTTCGCCTGGGTCGAATGGTCGGCCGCCGCCGGCTGGTCGTCGGATTCAGATGACCGCAACGGCCTCTATGCACGGCTCGGCTTGCATGTGCGGCGGTAATTAATCCAGCGTCCGGCGGAACCGGAAAACCGCGACGGCCATTGCGACCAGCATCAGGACGAACAGCGCGATGGTATCGTATTGCAGATCCTCGATGGTCGCGCCTTTCAGCATGATGCCGCGCACGATGCGCAGATAATGCGTCAGCGGCAGCGCCTCGCCGATCCATTGCGCCCAGACCGGCATGCCGGCAAACGGAAACATGAAGCCGGACAGGAGGATGTTCGGCAGGAAGAACATGAACGTCATCTGGATCGCCTGAAGCTGGTTCTGCGCGACCGTGGAGAAGCTGTAGCCGATCGCCAGGTTGGCGGCGATGAACAGCGTCGACAGCGCCGAAAGAAGAAACAGACTGCCCAGAATCGGAACGCCGAACAGATAGGCGCCGGTGCCGACGATCAACGCCGCCTGGATAAAACCGACGAACACGTAAGGGATGATTTTCCCGAGCATGATCTCGACCGGCGAGATCGGCATGGCCAGAAGCGCTTCCATGGTGCCGCGCTCGATCTCGCGCGTGACCGAGAGCGCGGTGAAGATCAGCATTGTCATGGTCAGGATGGTGCCGACGAGGCCCGGCACGATATTGAGCGCGGTTTCGGCCGCCGGATTGTAGCGGGCATGGGTGCGGAACTCGAAGAGCGGCTGCCCCGTCTCCGGAAGTCCACGATCGTTTTGCAGAGCCGTCCGCACCAGCTGGCCCAGCGCACCGAGCGCCGATCCGGCCGCGACCGGATCGGTGGCGTCGGCCGCGACCAGCAGCGCCGGCCGCTCGCCGCGCCGGATCGCACGTTCGAAACCGCGCGGGATTTCGACCCCGAACAGTACGGTACCTGAGGCCAGCAGCCGGTCGAACTCGGCCTCGTCCTCGACCTGGTGCGTCACTCTGAAATAGCGCGTATTTTGCAGGGCCTTCAGCACCGAGCGGCCGAGATCGCTGTGCTCCTGCAGCAGCACGGCGGTCGGCAGGTCGCGCGGCGTGGTGTTGATCGCGTAGCCGAACAGGACAAGCTGCATCAGCGGAATCATCACGATCATCGCAAACGACACCCGGTCGCGGCGAAGCTGGATGAATTCCTTGATCAGCATCGCGCCGGTCCGCCGCAAAAAGCCGGTCCAGCGCGAATTCTTGGCGCTTACGGAAGGGCTTTCCGGGACATGCGCACTCATTGGAAATTGTCCCTGGCGCGGCTCATCAGATCGATGAACACGTCTTCCAGCGTCGGCTCGGAGGCTTTCCAGGTCAGCCCCGGCCGGTCGCGATAGGGCTCGATTGATTCTTCCAGTGTTTTCCGGTCGCGCCCCGACACATGCAGACTGTTGCCGAACGGAGCGACCATGTCGATTCCGGGCTTGTTCTGCAATTCGTGCAGCAGGCCGTTCACATCAGGTCCGCTGACGTCGTAGGTCGTGAGCCCCGCCTGCCGGATCACCGCATCGACCGAGCCGTGCGTCAGCAATTCGCCGTAGGCGATATATGCGATTTCGTGACAGCGCTCCGCCTCGTCCATGTAATGGGTCGAGACCAATACGGTCAGGCCCTCGGCGGCAAGCGTGTGAATCTCGTCCCAGAATTCGCGCCGGGCCTTCGGATCGACGCCAGCGGTCGGCTCGTCGAGCAACAGCAATTGCGGCGACGGCAGCGTGCAGGCGCCGAGCGCGAGCCGCTGCTTCCAGCCGCCGGACAACTGGCGGGCGAGCTGTTCCTCCCGCCCCTGCAATCCCAGCCGCACGATCATGTCGCGTGCGGCCTGCGGCGGATCGCGCATCAGATGCAGCCGTGCGACGAATTCCAGATTTTCGCGTACCGACAAATCCTCGTACAGGCTGAAGCGCTGGGTCATATAGCCGACCCGCAGCTTGATCTGGTCCGCCTGCGTGCGGATGTCATAGCCCAGGCAGGTGCCGTCGCCCTTGTCGGGGGTGAGCAGCCCGGTGAGCATGCGGATGGTCGTGGTCTTGCCCGACCCGTTCGGGCCGAGAAAACCGTAGATCGTGCCCTTCCTCACCTGCATCGACAGATCGCGCACCACCACGCGGCTGCCGAAAGATTTCGTGAGCCCGTGCACGTCGATCGCGATTTCCGGATTGACGGCCATTTGTCGCGCGACGCTCAATTCGACGCGGGCTTCGGGTTGACGGTCACATCAACCGGCTGCCCGACACGCAGCGCCTTCGGATCGTTCGGCAGCGCCTCGATCAGATAGACAAGCTTGTGGCGCTCCTGCTGCGAATAGATGACCGGCGGGGTATATTCGACATATTGCGAGATGAAGCTGATCTTGCCGCTCATCCCCGCCGGACAGCCGTCACAGGAAAAGCTGATCGGATCGTCGATCGCAAGACGCGCCAGCATCGGCTCGGAAACGTAGAAGCGCACCTTCACGTTTCCGGGCGGCAGGATCGAAACGATCGGACGGCTGGCCGGCACCGTTTCGCCCGCACGGTAATAGACCTGCTGCACCAGCCCGGCTACAGGACTTAAACCACGCCGCCGCGCGAGCCGCGTCTGCGCCGCGGCAAGGCGCGCCTGTGCTTCGCGATACAGCGCTTGCGTGACGTCAAAATCCTTCTGCGTGCCGGCCTGGCTTTTCAGCAATTGCTGCGCACGGTCGAAAGCCTGTTTCGCGTTGGCAAGCGTCGCCTGGGCGACGCCGAGATCGGCCTCCTGCAAATCGGCATCGAGCACGAACAGCAGTTGGTCCTTGTTCACGGCATCGCCTTGGCGCACCAGCATCTGTTCGATGCGGCCCTGCTCGTCCGGACTGACAAAGATGAAATCGCCTTCGACCCAGCCCTGCAACACATTCTCATTGCCGTTGCTGCAGGCGGTGACCAGCAGGCATAGAGCGAGCAGGCCTTGCCGCCATCCGCGCCGAAGGCTCGCAAGCCATGCGCTCATGATGCACTCCCGCGATCCAGCAGAATATCGATATGGGCTTTCAGCAAAGCCTGGATGTCGAGGGGCGCCTGCTTCTCGAACAGGCTGGACCAGGTCGCTGCGATCAGGACAGGCGCAACAAGCAGCTGCGGAAAATCAACCAGTCCACGATGCCGGATCTCGCCCCTTTCGAAGGCGCGCGTCAGAATGGTCTGCAGCGCAGCGAACACCCGGCTCAGGATCTCGCGATAGTAAAAGTCTGCGATCTCCGGGAAGCGCGGTCCTTCCGCGATAATCAGACGAATGATGTCCCGGCGTCGCGATCCGGCGACTTCCCGTGCGGCAACATCGGCCAGCCGCTCGGCGAGCAGAGGAAATGGAATGTCGGTCTTGGCGAGCGCCTCGAATTGCCCGATCAGCGGCGTCAGCATGGCGCGCACCAGTTCCTTGAACAGCGTCTCCTTGTCGGCGAAATACAAATAGATCGTGCCTTTCGCGACGCCGGCGCGCTTGGCGATATCGTCAAGGCGCGCGGCCGCAAAGCCCTGAAACGAAAACTCTTCCAGCGCGGCATCAATGATTGCATCGCGGCGCGCGGCGCTGCGAATCTCACGCGCCGTGCGGGGCTTCGCGCTCTCGCTCATGGGCGCGGATTTTTGCCAGCGCGGATGGCCGGCCTCCTTGTTGCGCGTGCGGACGCGGTTTGTTGCCGGTGCTTTCCCGGAAGCATCGGCCGCGGTCCGGTTTCGGAATTTCGTCGGCATGGACCATCCAATACTGACTGACCAGTCAGTCATAATTGGCGCCGATCGGATTGGCAAGCCGAATCTCTGCACAAACCTGTGAGAGCCCCAAAACTCACGGAACGGCAGTCCATCACGTCCGATTTTCAAGGCGGCTTATCGGCTCGGGAGGTCGGTCTCGAACGGCCCGCCGCGATGGATTTGCGCGTGCCGCACCGCGCCGGCTCTGCATTTGCGCGTGCCGGCTACCAAGGAAAGGGCCCCCGTCAGCCGCGCTCGAGCTCGGCCTTCAACGCCGCAAGCGCATCGGGCGTATCGATGTCGGTCAGCGCGCCCGCGCCGTTTGCCGGGACCTCGACCACCGCCTCGGCATATTTGCCGATCAGGTGGCGCGCACCGACGTCACCCGACACCGTCATCAGTTCCGGAAAGAAACGCCGCGACCACAGGACCGGGTTGCCGCGCTTGCCGTCGGTCACCGGCACGGCGATCAGAGCACCCTTCTCGGCATCGTAAGCCGCGATGAGCCGGTCGATCAATGCGGCGTCCACCTGCGGCATGTCCGCAAGCATGACAACGGCGCCATCGATGTCATCGGGCAGGGCGGCAAGTCCGGCTCGTAATGAAGTCGACAGGCCCTCTGCAAAATCCGGATTGTGGGCGAATTGCAGCGGCAGGCCCTTCAAGGCGTCGCGCACCGTCTCGCTTTGATGGCCGGTCACGATCACCACCGGCTGCGCCTGCGAGGCAAGCGCCGCCTCGGCCGCAATCCGCGCCAGCGGCTTGCCTGTCACCGTCGCGAGGAGCTTGTTCGGTCCGCCCATCCGGGTCGAGCGTCCGGCCGCGAGGATGACCGCGGCGAAGCGTCCGGTCGTGCGCGGCAGCGGCTCCTCGCGTGGCTGCGGCCGCGTCACGATCTCCATCAGCAGGCCGCCGACTCCCATGCCGGTGATGTCGGCGCGCGTGACCGGCAACCCGGCCAGCAGCCGCATCAGCACCCAGTCGAAGCCGTTCTCCTTGGGCGATCGTGCGCAGCCCGGCGCGCCGAGCACCGGACGGCCATGCGCCTGACCGATCAGCATCAGGTTGCCGGGATCGACCGGCATGCCGAAATGCTCGATGGTGCCCCCGACCGCTTCGATTGCCGCCGGGATCACATCGCGCCGGTCCGCAATCGCAGAAGCGCCGAAAATGATGACGAGTTCGGCGCCCTCATTCTCGACTTCGCGGATCGCCTTGGCGAGCGCCCTCCCGTCATGCGGCACGCGCCGTTCGGCCACGATGCGCGCACCGGCGGGCGCGAGGCGCTCCTCGGTGATCTTCAGCGTCTTGTCGACCACCTTCGGCGAAAGCCCGGGCAGCATCGTTGAAACGACGCCAACCTTCCTGATCTTGTACGGCGCGACCCGCACCAGCGGCTTTGCCGCCTGCGCCGTTTTCATCGCGCGCATGAACACATCGCCGGACACCGCAAACGGAATAATTTTCACCGTTGCCAGCATCTCGCCTTCGACCACCGGCTTGTAGGCGGGAAGCGTGGCGATCGTCACCGCTTCGTCGATCCGGTTCATCGCGTCGATCTGTTCGCGATCGACGACCAGGATGCCGGCCCTCTCAGCGAACAGATTGCAGCGACCGGTAAAGGCCTTGTCGGTACGCACGCCCTCGCCAAGAGCAGCCTCGGCAATCGCCGCAGCGGCGCCGTCTTCTGCGACGTCCCCCGGGTCGAGACGTGCCACCACGATTTCGGCGATGCCTGCCGCTTTGGCCGCTGCAACATGCGATGGCTCGACGATCGTACCCTTCTTGAGCACGAACGAGCCTTCGCGGATGGTGTGGACCGCGGTGCCGCCGAGCGCATCGTCGGGTCTGACAGGGCCGAATTTCATGCAGCCTTCTCCGGCGACTGCCGCAACCGCGCGGTGATCTCGCCCATGATCGAAACCGCGATCTCGGGCGGCGAGATCGCGCCGATATCGAGCCCGATCGGCGCATGAATGCGCGCGATCGCATCATCCGCGATACCCTGCGCCTTCAGCCGTTCGACCCGGCGCGCATGCGTCTTCCGCGAACCCAACGCGCCGATATAGAAGCAGTCCCTCGACAGCGCATGCAGCAGCGCCGGATCGTCGATCTTCGGATCGTGGGTGAGCGCAACAAAAGCCGTATACTTGTCAACGTTCAGCGCGGGCAACGCCTCGTCCGGCCATTGCGCGATCACCGGCACGCCGGGGAAGCGCTCCGGCGTTGCAAAGGCGGTGCGCGGATCGACGATGGTCACGTCATAGCCGAGCAGCTTGGCGATCGGCGCCAGCGCCTGGCTGATATGGACGGCGCCGGTGATCACGAGCTTCGCCGGCGGAACATGCACGGTGATGAAAACCTTGCCGGCCGGCGTTTCCTCCATGCCGCTCTTGCCGGAGCGGATTCGTTTCTCGATCAGGTCCTTCAGCGGATCGTGGAACACATCGGCGGCCTTCACCAGCCGCTGTTCGCCGCTTGCGACATCGGTGACGACGACCGCCGCGCGCCGGTTGGCGCGTTCGGTGTTGAGCGCGGTGAGGATGGAGAGTTTCATGACGGTTACACGCGAATAGCGAATGGCGAATAGCGAATAGAAGCAATTACGATCATTAGAATTTTCCTTGTCACTATTCGCTACTCCCTATTCGCTACTCGCTCCCTAATCCACCTTCTCCACATACACGCGGATGGTGCCGCCGCAGGACAGACCGACCTTCCAGGCGGTCTCGTCGGCGACACCGAATTCCAGCGTCTTCGGCTTGCCGCTGCCGATGACATCAAGGGCCTCTGTCACAACCGCGCCCTCGACGCAGCCGCCGGACACCGAGCCGAGAAAGTTGCCCTCCTCGTCAATCACCAGATTCGATCCGACCGGCCGCGGCGCCGAGCCCCAGGTTTCGACCACGGTGGCGAGCGCGACGCCCCTGCCGGCCTTGCGCCAGTCCTCGGCGGCCCTGAGAATGTCTTCGTCTGTTGCGAGGCTCTGCTGTGTCATAAGCACTGTCTCCTGAACCGGCGAATAGCGAAATAGCGAGTAGCGAATAGTAGAACGCGGTCGCCGCAATTCTCGTACACTACTCGCTATTCGCTACTCCCTATTCGCTATCAAGCCACCTTGCTCAACCAATATTTCGCCTCGGCCTTGCCGTCGCCATCCGCCGACAGCGCCCGGCACAAATCCCTCATTGCATTGAGATTGTGAATCGGACGCAATTCGTCAACATGCGGCAGCATCGTCCTGATACCGCTGGCCTTGGCCTCGAAGCCCTCAAACCTTAACAGGGGATTGAGCCAGATCAGGCGCCGGCAGGAACGGTGCAGCCGGTCCATCTCGAACCCGAGCTGGCTGCCGGGCTCGCGCTCAAGGCCATCGGTGATCAAGAGCACCACCGCACCCTGCCCCAGAACCCGCCGGCTCCATTGCCGGTTGAAGGCGGCAAGCGAGGGCGCGATCCGCGTGCCGCCTGACCAGTCCAGCACGCCGCCGGAACAGGCGGCCAGCGCCTCGTCCGGATCCTTCTGCTTGAGGGCGCGCGTAACATTCGTCAGCCGCGTGCCGAACAGGAAGGTGGAAACGCGCTTGCGGGCATCGGTCACCGCATGCAGGAAATGCAGAAACAGCCGGGTATACTGGCTCATCGAACCGGAAATATCGAGCAGCGCCACGATCGGCGGCTGGCGCGTCTTCGGCCCGAGATACTTGAGATCGATGACCGCCCCGCCCGCCTTCATGCTCGAGCGCAGCGTGCGGCGCAGGTCGATCATGTGGCCGTGGCGCGAAGGCGTGAGCCGCCGCGTCTTCACTTCGTCGAGCGGGAGAACGAGCTTGGCGATGGCCTGTTTCGCTTCCGCGATTTCGGCCGCCGACATCTGCGCGAAGTCCTTCTTCTCCAGCACCTCGCGGTCCGACACCGTCAGCCGCGCATCGAGCTCAACCTCCTTCTTCTTGTCTTCCTGCGGCTTCTGGTGGCTCTTGAACATCGCATCGAGCACGCGCTTCGTCGCCGGCGGCGGCGGAGCGTTGTCCTTCTGCGGCACCACCTGCGGCAGCATCATCGCCATCAGCTGGTCGAAATAGGCGCGCTTGCGGAAGAAGATCTGGAATGCCTGATCGAACAGGATGGTGTGCTCGTGCCGCTTCACAAACACCGCATGCAGGGTCCAGTAGAAGTCTTCGCGGTTCGTGATGCCGGCAACCCGCAGCGCTTCCAGCGCATCCATCACCGAACCGGGCCCGACCGGAATGCCGGCGGTGCGCAGCGCGCGCGCGAAATAGACGATGTTCTCCGCGAGCCGGCCTGGAGTCTCAGATCCTGTCGTGAGGTGAGCCATGCCTTTGCGCGGGCGTATAGCCCACTCCTACTCCGCCGCCTTCATCTGCGCGCGCACGTCGTCCAGCAATTCCTTCACCTTCGTGCCGTCGAGCCGCGCAATGTCGTCCTGATATTTGAGCAAGACACCCAGCGTATCCGACACCGTGGACGGATCGAGCGCCACCACATCGAGCTCGGACAGCGCGGTGGCGAAATCCAGCGTCTCGGCAACGCCCGGCGCCTTGAACAGCTCCATCTTGCGCAGGCGCTGCACGAAATGAACGATCTCCGCCGACAGCTTTTCAGCAATGCCCGGCACCTTGGTGCGCACGATCGCAAGTTCGCGCCCGGCGTCCGGATAGCCGACCCAGTGATAGAGGCAACGGCGTTTCAGCGCGTCGTGGATTTCGCGGGTGCGGTTCGAGGTGATGATGACGATCGGCGGATGCGGCGCCTTCACCGTACCGAGTTCGGGGATCGTGATCTGAAAATCGGCCAGCACTTCGAGGAGGAACGCCTCGAACGCCTCGTCCGTGCGGTCGAGTTCGTCGATCAGGAGCACCGGCGCGCCCGCGGTGTCCGGTTCGAGTGCCTGCAGGAGCGGCCGCTTGATCAGGAAGCGTTCGGAGAACACATCGTGTTCCAGCCGTTCCCGATCGGTATTGCCTTCGGCCTCGCCGAGCCGGATCGCGATCATCTGCGCGGCGTAATTCCATTCATAGACCGCGGCCGAGACGTCGAGCCCCTCGTAGCATTGCAACCGGATCAATTTGCGGCCGAGCGTTTCGGCGAGCACCTTGGCGATCTCGGTCTTGCCGACCCCGGCCTCGCCTTCCAGAAACAGCGGCCGGCCCATCTTGAGCGCCAGAAACAGCACGGTCGCGAGCGACCGGTCGCCGACATAATGCCCGGCGGTGAGCAGCGTCAGGGTGTCGTCAATCGAGGACGGGACGGGGCGCGGGGCGGATGTGGTCAAGGAGCAACCTCGGCAATTTCTCTCCGCTCATTCCCGCGAAAGCGGGAATCCAGCGCTTCCAGCTCTGGGTCCCCGCCTTCGCGGGGACGAGCGGTTAACATATGTGCCAGCTTGCCCGGCACAGCGTCCAGTCTACATATAGGCCCGGTTCCCGGTCAGGTGAATGTCATAGCCAAGGATGCAGCCATGCCGCAGACGCCCGCCCAGCCAATCAATCCGGGCGTCCGGATCGGCCATGTGCATCTGAAGGTGGCCGATCTCGAGCGCGCCCTGCCCTTCTACCGCGATGTCCTGGGCTTCGAGGAAACCTACCGCCGCCCCGGCGCGGTGTTCATGTCGGCCGGCGGCTATCACCACCATATCGCGCTCAACACCTGGGAGAGCCGCGGCGGCGTCCCGCCCGCGCCCGGCACCACCGGCCTCTATCACATCGCGATCCTGTATCCGACGCGGCGCCTGCTCGCCGATGCGCTGCGCCGCCTGATCGAGGCCGGCATCCAGCTCGACGGCGCGAGCGATCACGGCGTGAGCGAGGCCCTCTATCTGCGCGATTTCGACGACAACGGCGTCGAGCTGTACTGGGACCGCCCGCGCGAAGAGTGGCCCAGAGACGAGCATGGCGGGATCAGGATGAAGACCGAGCCGCTCAATTTGCGCGACTTGCTGAGCGAGCTGGAGACGGAGGTGGCGTAGCCGAGTCCGGCGGGATTCTCCGGCCCTCATTCCCGGGCTACGTCATGGCCGGGCTTGTCCCAACCATCCACGCCTTCAGCGCGGCGCTACTGCAAAGACGTGTGCAAAGACGTGGATGCCCGGCACGGGGCCGGGCATGACAAGGTCGATAGTTGTGGCTGTGTTGGGGAGGACTTACTCCTCCTCTCCGCCCCGCTCGTTCGCTGCCGCCACCGCGCGGCGCGCCATCACGCCGACGAGATGCGCGCGGTATTCCGCCGAACCGTGGATGTCGGAATTCATGCCGTCCGGTGACAGCGTGATGCCTTCGAGCGACTTCGGCGCAAAGCGTTTCTTCAGCGCCTCCTCGAATTCCGGCACGCGGAACACGCCGTTCGAGCCCGCCCCGGTCGCAGCCACCCGGATTTCCGAGGAGCGCTTCGACACGAACACGCCGACCAGGGCAAAGCCCGAAGCCGGGTGCTTGAACTTCTGGTATGCGGCCTTCTTCACGATCGGGAAGGTGATCTCGGTGATGATCTCGTCCGGCTCGAGTGCGGTCTCGAACATGCCCTTGAAGTAATCGTCGGCGGCGATCTTGCGCTTGTTGGTGACGATGGTGGCGCCGAGACCGAGCACCGCCGCCGGATAATCCGCGTTCGGATCGTTGTTGGCGACCGAGCCGCCGATGGTGCCGGCGCCGCGCACATGCGGATCGCCGATCGAATCGGGAACGCTGGCGAGCGCGGGCATGACTTCCAACAGCTCTTTCGAATTGGCGACATCGCGATGCTTCGTCATCGCCTTGATGGTGACGGTGCGCGGCGTCACCTCGATGCCGGACAGGCCTTCGATCTTCGACAGATCGACCAGGATTTTTGGCGCGGCGAGTCGTTGCTTCATCACCGGGATCAGCGAATGGCCGCCGGCAAGGAGCTTGGCGTCCTCGTTGGCCAGCAGCGACACCGCCTGCCGGACCGTGGTCGGGCGCTCGATCTTGAATGCATACATGGTGCGTTCCCCTTACGTGTTCGTGTGCCCTAGGCGGCGCGCGCGGGCGCAGATTGCTTCAGCGCGCGCCAGACCGCGGCTGGCGTCGCCGGCATGTCGATCCGCTCGGTGCCGATGGCGTTGGTGATGGCGTTCATGACAGCGGCAGGTGCCGCGATCGCGCCGGCCTCGCCGCAGCCCTTGATGCCGAGCGGGTTGGACGGGCATTCGGTCTTGGTCATGTCGACCTGGAAGGCCGGGAAATTTTCGGCGCGCGGCATGGCGTAATCCATGAACGAGCCGGATACGAGCTGGCCGTCCTTGTCGTAGACGGCGTGTTCGTAGAGCGCCTGACCGACGCCCTGCGCGATGCCGCCATGGACCTGACCTTCCACGATCATCGGATTGATGACGGTGCCGAAATCGTCGACCGCGGTCCATTTGTCGATGGTCACCGCGCCGGTGTCCGGATCGACCTCGAGCTCGCAGATATGGCAGCCCGCCGGGAAGGTGAAGTTCGTGGGATCGTAGAACGCACTCTCCTTCAGCCCCGGCTCGATTTCGCTGGTCGGGAATTTGTGCCCGACATAGGCCTGCAGCGCGAGTTCGCCGAAGCCGATCGCCTTGTCGGTGCCGGCGACGCTGAACTTGCCGTCCTTGAACTCGATATCGCCTTCCGCGGCCTCAAGGAGATGCGCGGCGATTTTCTTGGCCTTGGCCTCGATCTTGTCGAGCGCCTTGGCAATGGCCGACATGCCGACCGCGCCGGAGCGCGAGCCATAGGTGCCCATGCCGAACTGCACCTTGTCGGTATCGCCATGCACGACGGTCACGTTGTCGATCGGAATGCCGAGCCGGTCCGACACGAGCTGCGCAAATGTGGTCTCGTGCCCCTGCCCGTGCGCATGACAGCCGGTGAGGATTTCGACCGAGCCGGTCGGGTTGACCCGCACCTCGGCGGATTCCCACAGGCCCACGCCCGCGCCGAGCGAGCCGACCACGGCGGACGGCGCAACGCCGCAGGCTTCGATATAGGTCGAATAACCGATGCCGCGCAGCTTGCCGCGCTTGGCGCTCTCGCGCTTGCGCTGCTTAAAACCCTTGACGTCGTGGATCTCCATCGCCTTGGCGAGCGAGGCCTCGTAATCGCCCGCGTCATAGAGCGAGGCGACCACGGTCTGGTACGGGAAGCTGCGCACAAAATTCTTCCTGCGCAGATCCGCCGGATCGACGCCAAGCTCGCGCGCCGAGACTTCCATCAGGCGCTCGACCACATAGGTCGCCTCGGGGCGCCCGGCCCCGCGATAGGCATCGACCGGAACGGTGTTGGTGTAGACCGAATCCACCTCGCAATAGATCGACGGGATATCGTACTGGCCGGACAGCAGCGTCGCGTAGAGATAGGTCGGCACCGCCGAGGAGAAGGTCGACATATAGGCGCCGAGATTGGCGATGGTCTTGACCCGCATGCCGACGATCTTGTTATTTTCGTCGAAGCCGAGTTCGGCATGGGTGACGTGATCGCGTCCGTGCGCGTCGGTGACGAAGGCCTCCGAGCGGTCCGCGGTCCATTTCACCGGACGCGCCACCTTCTTCGAAGCCCACAGGCAGACCACCTCTTCCGGATAGATGAAGATCTTCGAGCCGAAGCCGCCGCCGACATCCGGCGCGATCACCCGCAGCTTGTGCTCCGGCGCGACCCCGATGAAGGCCGAGATCACGAGACGCGCCACATGCGGGTTCTGACTTGTGGTCCACAGCGTGAAATTCTCCGAGCCGGGATCGTATTCGGCCAGCGCCGAGCGCGGCTCGAGTGCGTTCGGGACCAAGCGATTGTTGATGAAGTCGAGCTTGGTGATGTGCTTGGCCTTCTTCATCGCGGCCGCATTCGCGTCCGGATCGCCGATATGCCACTGGTAGATGGTGTTGTTCGGCGCGACCTCGTGAATCTGGGTGGCGCCCTTCGCCTGTGCCTGCGCCGGATCGATCACCGCGGGCAAGACCTCAAATTCGGTCACGACCTTCTCGGCGGCATCCTTCGCCTGCGCCAGCGTCTCCGCAATCACCACCGCATAGGCGTCGCCGACATGGTTCACCTTCCCGGCCGCAAGCGCCGGATGCGGCGCCATCTTCATCGGCGACCCGTCCTTGGAATTGACCATCCAGCCGCAGATCAGCGGGCCGAGCTTGTCGGCTGCAAAGTCCTCGCCGGTCCAGATCGCGATCACGCCCGGCATCTTCGATGCGGCCGATTCGTCGATCTTCTTCAGCCTCGCATGCGCGTGCGGCGAGCGAATGAAATAGGCGAAGCTCTGATCCGGCCTCGTGTGGTCGTCGGTATAGTGGCCGCGGCCGGTGATGAAACGGTGATCTTCCTTGCGGCGCACGGCAGCGCCAATTCCGGTGGCAGTCATGGCAGACTCCTTCCCGAATGCTCGAAAAGACGTGACCCCTATTTCTTCATCGCTTTCGCGCCGGCGGCGATCGCCTTCACGATGTTGTGGTAGCCGGTGCAGCGGCAGAGATTGCCGTCGAGTTCGTGGCGGATGGTCTTCTCGTCAAGGTCGTGGCCCTTGCGGTTCACCATGTCGATCGCGGCCATGATCATGCCGGGCGTGCAGAATCCGCATTGCAGGCCGTGATGCTCGCGGAAGGCTTCCTGCATTGGGTGAAGCTGCGAGCCGTTGGCCACGCCTTCGATCGTGGTGATCTTGCAGCCGTCCACCTGCCAGGCAAAGGTGGTGCAGCTCTTGCGCGCGACGCCGTCGACATGCACGACACAGGCGCCGCATTGCGAGGTGTCGCAGCCAACATGGGTTCCGGTGAGCCGGAGATTCTCGCGCAAAAACTGAACCAGGAGCGTGCGCTCATCGACGTCGGCGCTGGTCTGCTTGCCATTCACGGTCATCGTGACGGATGCCATGAGGTCCTCCCTCGGCTTGAAATCGCAGTGTTTTTGGCACGAAATCGGCCGGCCTGCTCCCTCCGGAGCGAAAATCTTGCCGATTTCAGCATCTTGGAACAGGAACAAGTCTTAACAGGCCGCAGGCCGGGGTCAAGCGGCCCCTTGCCCCACCCGTCACGACCTGCGGCGTCAAACTGCTGCAGCCTGGCAGTTCCGAGCAGCGATGGGACAACCGGCCGAACCGCCACCACACGGCGGAGTCGCAAGCCCCCCATTTGCCGTAATTTCCCCGTGGAAAAGCGCCAAACTGCGAAGCGGAAGGCCGAGCCGGTATCGACATGTGGGGCAGCGCCGTTAGCTGCTTATTAGCCAAGGCGCTGTAGGTAATTTTGGGTTTACGGCATCGCCTTAAACCGACCGTATTGCGTAACGAGTAAAGCGTACATGAAATTCGCCCTCGCCCTTGCCGCGGCGTTGATCGCGACGCCTGCCGCCGCTCAATCTCCGGTCAAGCCGACCGCCCTGTTGTTCAACGGGCTCGCGCAATACCAGCCCGGAATTCTGACGCCGCTCGCCGCCTTGGCCAACGACTTGCGCCGTCAGGGCTGGCGCGTGGTGATCGATTCGCATCTCGGCCTGTTCACCAAGAACGAAGAGCCGGTCCTGATCGTCGGCCATTCGGCAGGCGGCGCGCGCGCTTATATGTTCGGCAAGAAAATGGTCGAAGAGGCGAAATTCCATCCGACCATCATCACGCTCGATGCCGCGACGGTATGGGGCGACGTCTATCGCTGCCCGGTGGAGAATTGCATCAATATCCACACGCTGACATATCCGAAGATTCCCGGTTCCTATAACCTGCGCACCAGCAAGATCACCGATTCAATCGTGACCCATGTGTCGATTCCGATGAACGGGGATATCCGCAAGGCGATTCTGCAGCAGGCCGCCGATCTCCTGCATGGCGGGTCGAAACTCACCAAGCTGGTCTCCGCCTACAGCCCCGAGCCGCCCAATGCCGGCCGCTCGCTCGCCGAAGCCTGGCGGCGCAATATCGGCCAGCCCCGCGACGAAGCCCAATAGCACCTCAAAAAGCCGGCTCGCCTCCGGTTGAACGGGCCGCGGTGCCGGCTTCAGGGCAGCCCGTCCGTGACCGCAATCACACCCGCTTTAGGACTGATCGTCAGGACTGCTCGTCCAGTCGCAGGCTCGTCAGCGCAAACGAGCGGCTGAGCGGATTCTGGTCGTCGGAAAACCATTCGCAAAGCGCGTTCTGCTTGTCGACCGCCGCGATCGTCATGCGAGGCCCCCCGGATTTGAGAACGACCACATCGCCGGGGCTGAATTCCTTGTCTGTCACGTCTGTGCGCTCCGCTGAAATGACCGGTGACACGCCGCATATCAGATCGGCGCGCACAATGGTGAGTTTCGCCTCGCATAGGTCCAATCTTTTCGTTCTGCCGACGCAACCAAGCTGCCGCCTGTGGCGGGTTTGTCGCAGCCAGCGTCACAACCCTGTGACCATTCCGTCGCGGCTCACGCCCTGAAGCAATCGAAAACTTGTGTCTTGCCAATTAGTCGGTACTATTCGTTGCCTTTCAATGGGAAAGGCGGGAATGGAGGCGGGTAGAGCCCATGGACAAGCTTTCACGTCGTAACCTGTTGCGCACTTTGGCCGGAGGGGCGCTGTCCGCAGCGGGGGTGGTCACGCTCGCCCGTACGTCTCTGGCAAACGTTCCGGACGCGGCCGCCGCCGACCTGCATGCCGCCGGCCTCGATGTCCAGGCGCGCGCTGCGGTTTTGGAGGACGCTGTCGGTCCGGCCGGCGAGGCGCACGCTCAGTTCGTCAATCTCCCGGGCATCGGCGGGTTCGGCAACGGCGGACGCTTCGGCAATTTTCCCTTTGGCAATGGCGGCTTCCGCAACGGTGGGTTCCGTAACGGCGGCTTCCGCAACGGCGGCTTCCGCAACGGCGGTTTCCGTAACGGAGGTTTCCGTAACGGCGGCGGCGGCGGCTTCCGCAATGCGTTCCGCAATCGCTAGATCATGATTTCAGCCGACCAGGTCGGTCCCCTGGAATTGCTCATTATCCAGCCGACCCCGTTCTGCAATCTTGACTGCTCGTATTGTTATCTCCCCGATCGTCTCGACAAACGGAAGATCACGCTGGAGACGCTGGAAAAGACCTTTCATTGGGTCTTTTCCTCCGGGCTGGTGCGCCAGCCCTTTACGCTATTGTGGCATGCCGGCGAGCCGATGGTTCTGCCCGCGTCGTTCTACGAACAGGCCACGCTGGTGCTGGAACGATGCAACACCAGCGGTTTCACGGTCAGCCAGTCGCTTCAGACCAACGCGACCCTGGTGAACGAAGCCTGGTGCGACTTCATTCGCCGCCGCAACGTGCAGATCGGGGTCAGTGTCGATGGTCCCGACTTCCTGAACGACAAGCATCGCGTCACGAGGAACGGCGGCGGCACGCTCGATCGCGTATTGCGCGGCATGCAGATGCTGCGCGACCACGAAATTTATTTCGATGTCATTACGGTGCTGACGTCGGCGTCGCTCGATTACCCTGACGAGCTTTTCGATTTCTACATCGAGCACGGCATCACCGATGTCGCCTTCAACGTGGAGGAGATCGAGGGGCCGCACGTCACCTCGTCGCTGGCCGGCAATGGCGTGGAACCGCGCTTCCGCCGCTTCTATTCGCGGTTCATGGATCTTGCGCTCGGGTCGGACCCGCCGATTCGGGTTCGCGAATTCGAAACCTCTCGCAATTCAATTGCGCGCCCGGAGCAGCTCGATGACCGGCGAACGCAGGAATGCAGGCCGTTCGGCATTCTCAACGTCGACTGCGCGGGTAATTTTTCGACCTATTCGCCCGAGCTGCTGGGGCTGAGCTCGCCGCGGCTTGGAAGTTTCGCCATCGGCAATGTGGCGCAGGATTCGCTGGAATCGGTGCTGGTCATGCCGCGGTTTATCGCACTCGACGAAGAAATCCGCCGCGGCGTCGAACTGTGCCGGGAAAGTTGCCGCTATTTTCCGTTCTGCGGCGGCGGCCCGCCCGGCAACAAATATTTCGAGAATGGCGACTTCGCCACGACGGAGACGCTGTCCTGCCGCCTGCACAAGAAGGCGACGTTCGATATTGCCCTCGACAAGTTCGAGCGAATTAAGGCCATGATGTGAAAGCATCGTTTGCAGTTGCGCAAAACTTTCAGTGCAAGGGCTCATGGGCGAACCGGCTGCTGATCGCCGAGGGCGACGGCTGGCGCGCGCCGGACGAGAACGAAGTGAGCGGTCTGACCCGGAGCGCGCTGCTCGACGATTCACTAGGCGACGATGCAACCCGCGCCCTTTTGTTCGCCGTTCCCGCGCATATGCGGGCTCGCTTCTGGGCAATGCTGGACGAGGAGGCATCCGAAGGCCGGGGCGACTTCGATGTGTTTTCAGACGACCTCGCCGACTTCCTGACTTTCAAGGAGATGTCGCCCCCGGCGGACGCGGTATGCGAACTCGTTATTCAGGATCAGACTGGCAAAGTGGCGACCCATGACCTCTGGGGGCTCGTCAATTTTGGCGAGGAGCCCGTTATGCTGGGCTGGCCGCAGCTGCAGCTTCGCCT
>NZ_JBKBVB010000219.1:0-3027 GCF_046289595.1 Pseudorhodoplanes sp. | reverse complement strand
GCCGCGAATAAACCGGTGGCGGCGGCGGGGGCGGCGCATAATAGGGCGTGCCGTAGCCGCGCGGCTGGTTGAGATAGCCGCCGTAATACTGCGCCTCGGCCAGCTGTGGCAGCGCCACGGCTGCGCCGAAGGCTGCGGCGGCGACGGCGACCGTTACAATCTTACGCATGAGACGTTCCTCGATCGTTACCGGCGTCGGCGCGCCGCCGGCCGGCACTCTTACCAACACTTCGTAGCGCGATTCTTACGTTCAAGCCGCCATCACAATAAGGTGTGCGCTTTCTGAACCCGCCGGCGCCGGCGCGCGTCGGCCGCCGGCCGGCCAACCGACCCCGACACATCGCACCATTCCGGCGCGCGAGGCATTTGCCCCGCGCGCTCGTTCTCGTCCATTCACCAGGAGACCCCGATGGACCTCACCACCGAGACTTACGAAACCAAGGCCGGCTTTGCGCCGGATACCCGGCAGGAAACGCATGTCACCCATGCCGAGTTGATGCGCATCTTCGACGCCTTCAAGGCCGCGAACGACGAGCGCATCGCCGCGATCGAACGCCGCGCCGCCGACGTGCTGCACGAAGAGAAGGTGGCGCGCATCGACGCCGCGCTCGATGCGCAGATCCGCCGCCTCGACGAGCTGGCGCTGAAATCGGCGCGGCCGCAGCTTGGCCTTGAGACCGGCGTCAACCGCGCATCCGCGCGCGAGCACAAGGCGGCGTTCGAGGCCTATATCCGCTCCGGCGAAAGCACGGGATTGCGGACGCTGGAGGTGAAGGCGATGTCGGCCGGCACACCTGCGGACGGCGGCTATCTGGTGCCCGACGACGTCGAGCGCGAGATCGGCAAGCGTCTCGCCGCGATCTCGCCGATCCGTTCGATTGCGGCAGTGCGCGAGATTTCCGGCAATGTCTACAAGAAGCCGTTCATGACCGCAGGGCCCGTCACCGGCTGGGCGGCCGAGACCGCCTCGCGCCCGCAGACGACATCGCCGGTGCTCGACGAATTGTCGTTTCCCGCGGCCGAGCTTTACGCCATGCCCGCGGCGACGCCGGTGCTGCTGGAGGACGCAGCGATCAATATCGACGAATGGATCGCAAGCGAAGTCGAGCAGGTCTTCGCCGTGCAGGAGGGCGCGGCCTTCGTCAACGGTGACGGCGCCAACAAGCCGAAGGGCTTCCTGCAGTATGACAAGGTGGCGGAAGGGTCATGGTCCTGGACCAAGATCGGCTTCATCGAGACCGGCGTCGACGCCGGCTTCCCGGAGGAGGGGCCGGCCGATCCGCTGATCGATCTGGTTTACGCGCTGAAGGCCGGCTACCGGCAGAACGCGCATTTCGTCATGAACCGCAGAACCCAGAGCGCGATCCGCAAGCTGAAGGATGCCGACGACAATTATCTCTGGCAGCCGCCGGCGCAGGTCGGTGGACGGGCCGGGCTTCTGACATTTCCGGTGGTGGAAGCCGAAGACATGCCTGACATTGGCGAGGACGCTTACGCGATCGCGTTCGGCGATTTCAACCGCGGTTATCTTGTGGTCGACCGCCAGGGCGTGCGGGTCTTGCGCGATCCGTATTCGGCCAAGCCTTACGTCTTGTTCTACACCACCAAGCGCGTCGGCGGCGGCGTGCAGGACTTCGACGCGATCAAGCTTTTGAAGTTCTCCGGGGCTTAGGCTGGCCACAAATGCCGCTCATGCCCGCGAAGGCGGGCATCCAGACTTTTATGCTGGGTCCCCGCATTTGCGGGGACGAGCGGAGACCCACACCTGACAAGCCGCCGCGAGGCGGCTTTTCTCTTTTCAGACTTTCCATGAACCGCACTCATCCCGCCTGGCTGGCGCGCGCCGCTGGTTGCGTCCTGACGCGCATCGCTGGTGGCGGCCCGATCACGGCCGCTTCAACAAGCATGGCGGCTCCGAGCGCAAATACTCACCCGATCAACCCCGTGTGCCGGCCCGCAATACGGGTGGCGGGCAATGGGTGAGCGGAGGAAGCGCGGCGCGCCTGTTGCCCGAGGATCTGCCAACGGGTGCTGGGGCTCTTTTCGAAGGAGAAAGACAGCCGGCCGGGTTGGTTCAACTCGCGTATCCTGGGTCAGGCATTTCAGGCAGGCCGTATCGCCCTTCAAACCGGGATCGGGGCGGCGCTCAGCCTCTACGCCGCGCTGTCAGCGCAAAACGGACCCAATCGTTCCGCGGTCGCGGTTTTCCGCGCGACGGATTTCGAGCCGGGCGCAGATCCTCTTTCTCCTGTCAGCCTCGTCGGTAGCCTCACGCGGGAGGAAGTGGATCAGGTTTGCCCGGCACACCAGCTTGTTCAGGACTTGACCGACAAGGCTGCGGTCTCGTTCAATCGTGCCGATTACAGTGCGCCAGGCTATGGCACGGCCGTGCATATGAAGGTGCGAGACGATACCGAAAATCTCGGTGACCCCAACCTGCGCGCAGAAGTCTCTCTGATCAAAACGGTGCAGGAAACCGGCCGCGCGCCGGAGGAGCCCGCCATCCGTTACGGAACTCCCGGATCGATCCGTGTCGACGTTCTCGAAAAGTCGGGCAGCTACACTGTCTGCGTTTACGACATCAAGACAGGCGGAAGAATCCTCGGCTATCGCGCATGCGGGAGATAGCTCAAACGGTCAGCAAAAATTTCCCGGGAACGCTGCGCATTGTCGTGACTGAAACGAGGCCGCGCCGTTGACCACGCTGCGGCAAATCAAGAGTCTTGTCACTCCGCTGCTTGAGCGGCATCCCGACTTGGCTCTTATCGGTCCGTTCTTGATCATAAAACCGGTTCGACTTGTTGCAAATTCAGTCATGATTGACCGGACGAGTTCTGCAGATGTGTTCCGGCCGAGAACGGCATCAATCGACTTGCTTGGGAAACGCGAATACTTTGGCCTCGGGACCGGTGATCTGCTCTACAGAGTGAAGGGGCCGGGGGCGATCTGGCGATGGTCGAACCCCAGCGTGGCCGAAGACTTTCTGCGGGTCGTCGAAAACGAAGCCCTCCCGCGGCTCCGAGGTAT